>JBJTSJ010000497.1:0-3734 GCA_046076605.1 Tabrizicola sp. | reverse complement strand
GGGCCTTTTCTCTTCGGACTCAGTCCTCGGACGAGCGGGCCCAGAGGTTGATGTCCTTTTCCTCGGAGATCGCGTCGATCCGGGCGAGTTCCTCGGCGGTGAAGTCCAGCTTCTTCAGTGCGCCGACGCAGTCCACCACCTGTTCAGGCTTCGATGCGCCGATCAGGGCCGATGTGATCCCGCCGTTCCGGAGCACCCAGGCGAGGGCCATCTGTGCCAGCGTCTGGCCCCTCGCGGCGGCCATGTCGTTCAGCTTTTTCACCGAGCCGATGGCCTTTTCAACCACCGACGGATGCAGCGACTTGTCCTGCGTGGCGCGGCTGCCGGCGGGGATGCCGTTCAGGTACTTGTTGGTCAGGATGCCCTGCGCCAGCGGTACGAAGGCGATGGAGCCGACGCCCAACTCTTTCAGCGTGTCCTTCAAGCCGTCGGTTTCGACCCAGCGGTTCAGGATGTTGTAGCTGGGCTGGTGGATCAGGAGCGGCGTGCCCAGATCTTTCAGGATCGCCACGGCCTCACGTGTGCGCTGGGAGTTGTAGCTGGAGATGCCAATGTACTGCGCGCGGCCAGAGCGGACGATGTGGTCCAGCGCGCCCATGGTTTCCTCCAAGGGCGTGTCGGGGTCGAAGCGGTGGGAATAGAAGATGTCGACATAGTCGAGGCCCATGCGGCGAAGCGACTGGTCGCAGGAGGCAATGACGTATTTCCGGCTGCCCCATTCGCCGTAGGGGCCGTCCCACATCAGGTAGCCGGCCTTGGACGAGATGATGAGTTCGTCGCGCAGGGAACGGAAGTCGGTCTTCAGGAGTTCGCCAAAGGCTTCCTCGGCGCTTCCGGGTGGGGGGCCGTAGTTGTTCGCAAGATCGAAGTGGGTGATCCCGAGGTCAAAGGCTGTGCGGCAGATCGCCTGTTTGGTGGCGTGCGGCGTGTCGTGGCCGAAGTTGTGCCACAGGCCCAGGCTGATCGCCGGTAGCTTAAGGCCAGAGGTGCCGCAGCGGTTGTAGATCATCCGGCCGTAACGGTCGGGGTTCGGGACATAGGTCATGGGGATCCTCCTGTTGGCGCTATCATGCGCCGGGGCAAGGGCGGCTTCAAGTTGCGCGGGACGGGAATCCGGGGGATGCTGGCGGGATGAGGCAGCTTCGGCAGGTCTGGGATTTCATCGTGGCCGTCTGGCTGCGGGTCGGCGACGGGCATTTCGGCCTGATCGCCGCGGGGGTGGCCTTTTTCGCGATGTTCGCGGTCTTCCCGGGCATGGCGGCAGCCGTTGCGGTCTGGGGGATGTTCGCCGACCCCGGGGTGATCCAGGGCTATCTGGCCGTGGCCGAACGGTTCCTGCCGCCCGAGGCGCGGACGCTGATCCATGATCAGGTGATGGGACTGATCACCGCGCCCCGGTCGGCGCTGCAGTGGACAACGGTGCTGTCGCTCCTCATCGCGCTGTATTCGGCGCGGGCAGGGGTCTCGGCGCTGGTGCAGGGGCTGGACGTGGTCCACCGGTCAAAGCCCCGGGGGTGGCTGAAAGGCTGGGCGGTGGATTTCATTCTGACGGCCGCGCTGATCGGCGCCCTGTTCGTGGCGTTGGTCACCGTTGTGGTTGTCCCGATCCTTCTGAGCTACGTGACCTTCGGCACGTTCGAGGCCTGGCTGACCAAGGTCCTGCCCTGGGGCGCGATGTTCCTGCTGGTCGTGACCTGCCTGTCGATCCTGTATCGCTTTGGCCCGAATGTGCCGGGCGGGTTCAGGTCGCCCTGGATTTCGGTCGGCGTCCTGGTTGCGGCACTGGCCTGGGCGGGGGTGTCGATCGGGTTTTCGATCTACCTGGCCAATTTCAACAGCTACAACGCGATCTATGGCTCGATCGGTGCCGTCATCATCCTGATGATGTGGCTGTACCTGTCGGTCTGGGCAGTCCTGTTGGGCGGAGCGATCAACGCGGAACTGGATGCGCGGATGCGGCGCTGATCAGGCCGAGGCGAAGGCCGCTGCGAGGGGCGCGGGCAGGGAGAATTCGGCAAGCACCCTGGCGCGACCCTCGGCGGACATCTTGCGGGCGGTCTTCTGCACGATGTCCAGCACCTGGGATTCTTCGTGCTTTGCGGCGAAATCGGCGAAATACCAGCGCAGGAAGACGAAACAGATCACATCCTCCAGCGCCTGCACGTCCGGGTCGCGCTTGATCCCTTCCTTGCGCAAGAGTGTTCCAACCCGGTCGCAGTCCGTCTGCGGATACCCGGCGTCGGCCATGATCCCCGCCACGCGCTGGGCATGGCGTCGGCCCTGTTCGCGGCGCCAGTCCAGATAGCCCGCCTTGCCCTCGGGATAGTCCGACCGCGGCAAGAGCCAGCGTTCCACATGCTGGCCTCGGGCGGCGATTTGCAAGAAGTCCGAGGCCTGCGGGAAAAGACGGTTCAACTCGGTCGTCATCCGCTCGCCATAAGGCAGCGCCTCGCCCTTCGGGTCGGCGGCATTGGCCGCGTCGATCTTTGCAAGGGCCGTCTGCAGGCGGTCTGTCATGGTGTCCCCAAAGCCTCAATCTTACCTTATGGGCCGAGTCTGACTGCAGTCTCGGCTCTGCGCAACCGGGCAGTGAGGGATGTTTTTGCCAGTGGCTCCTCAGCCCCGAACTAAGCCCAAGGTCCAAACTCCGCCTAATTTCTGCACCGCAGCAAGTCTTGTTGGCCCCATTTTTGGGCACCAGGGCCGAATCCAGTGGAATCTGGTGCTGCTTTGTCGGGCAGAAATTGCCGGTTCCCAGTCCGGCCAAGCATCACTGTCGCTGACGCGGGGGAAACCGTCGCGCCTAGACCGCCTAGCGGGGTAACCAGCTGCCCGAGATCGTCCCGTCCTTCGACGGATCGCCACGGAAAGCCCAAACGGGGATAGTCCTGATGAAACTCAACAGACGTGCACTTCTTGCCTCCGGCATCGCTGCCCTTGCCATGCCGCGTGTGTCCTTTGCCCAGGCCGAGACGATCAAGGTCGGCGTCCTGCATTCGCTGTCGGGCACGATGGCGATTTCGGAAACCACGCTGAAAGACACCATGCTGATGCTGATCGAACAGCAGAACGCCAAGGGCGGGCTTCTGGGCAAGCAGCTTGAGGCGGTGGTGGTGGACCCGGCCTCGGACTGGCCGCTGTTCGCCGAAAAGGCGCGGGAACTGCTGACCGTGTCGAAGGTCGACGTGATGTTCGGCTGCTGGACCTCCGTCTCACGCAAGTCGGTGCTGCCGGTCATCGAAGAGCTGAATGGGCTTCTGTTCTACCCGGTCCAGTACGAGGGCGAAGAATCGTCGAAAAACGTTTTCTACACGGGTGCTGCGCCGAACCAGCAGGCCATTCCGGCGGTGGACTATTATCTGAACGAGCTTGGCGTGCAGAAGTTCGCGCTTCTGGGGACGGACTACGTCTACCCGCGCACGACGAACAACATCCTGGAGGCCTACCTGATTTCCAAGGGGATCGCGAAGGAAGACATTTTCGTCAACTACACCCCGTTCGGCCATTCGGACTGGTCGAAGATCGTCTCGGACGTCGTCGCCCTTGGTGCTGACGGCAAGAAGGTGGGCGTCATCTCCACCATCAACGGCGATGCGAACATCGGCTTTTACAAGGAACTCGCCGCAGCGGGCGTCTCGGCGGACACCCTGCCGGTCGTCGCCTTCTCGGTCGGGGAAGAAGAGCTTTCGGGCCTCGACACCTCGAACCTTGTCGGCCACCTTGCCGCCTGGAAC
>JBJTSJ010000496.1:0-6524 GCA_046076605.1 Tabrizicola sp. | reverse complement strand
TCTGTTGCAATCAAGCTGGACGATGCGCGACACCTTGAGGCACATCCCGAAAGGGCAGGCGCATCTGGATGCCTTGCGCAGTCTTGTGATGGCCGCAGAGCGCGTCTTGTTCGGCAACCGTGAGGTGGCAGAGGACGAGTTTCAGGCCCATGTCGCCGCTGTCCGGCCGCTGATTTCGGGTCCTGTCACATGACCGACGCCAGCGCCCCGAAACCTGCTCCGATCCGGACCGACCTGGTGATCGTGGGTCTGGTTGCGATCTTGGTCCTTGCGGGGCTGTTCTACCTGATGTCCCAGCGGCAACAGGAGCTGCGACGTTCGCCTGTGGGCTTTGACGGCTTGCAGGTCTGGCTCGCGGCGGAAGGGGGTAGCGCGCAGAATTTTACGGGCGGTTGGATTCTGGATCCGGCCAGCATCGGACTTCTAGTGCTGCCGGTCTTCGACACGATCCCGGACCGCGATCTGGAGCCCGCACTGGACAAGGCACAGCTGCTGTTCCAGCAGGATGAGTCAGATCTGGACTGGGCACCGATCTACGAAAAGATCGACACTTTGCCCGCCCTGATCGTCCTGCCGAAATGGCGCAGCGGGATGCGGCTGACCGGGATCGCGCACCCCGCGCTGTTGGTCGAAGAAGCGCGGCTGAACGGGTTCCTGCAGGCGTTGACGGGGGACAGCGCGACCCGCGTGACCCGCATCCGTCAGGTCTTCACAAGCCTGCCCTATCGGTCGCAGTCGGGGGCGGAGATGTCGGCGGAGTTGTACGTGGCCCAGCTTTTCGACGCGACAGGGTGTGATCCGATCATCGGGTCCGGCCCCAACACCTTGCTTGCCTCGTGCCCCGTGACAGGGATGTCCGGGACGGTGATGATCCTCTCGGACCCGGACCTTCTGAACAACCATGGACTGCGGCTTGGCCAGAACGCCGAGATCGCGCGCGACGTGCTGTTGTCGGCTGCGGGTGAGGGCAGCCTTGTCATAGACTACAGCCGCGACAACTGGCTTGGGTCGACCGAAGCGCCAATCGAGCGGGAGAGGACCTGGTCGGACCTGTTGCGGTTCTTCCAGCCACCGTTCCTGGCGTTGTGGCTGGGCGGAGGCCTTGTGCTGGCGTTGGTTTTGTGGCGGTCATTCCGGCGGGCCGGGCCGGTTGTCCACACGAACGGGCCGTCTGCCCACAAGAAGGTGACAGAGGGCGGGAAGCTTCTGGCGATCCGGGCGCGGGCGCGGCTGATGCGGCTGACCGGGCAGGATGGTGCGCTGTTGGCCGACTATGCCGCGGCCCGGGTTGCGGCGACGGCGGCGCGGCTGGTCGGGCCCGGTCACGCCCGCCAGATCGGCGAAGAGCAGGCCTTCCTGCGCTATCTGGGCCGCCGTCGCCCTGGCCTTGCCAAGCGCCTGGACGAGGTGCTGGAGCGACTGAAGGCGGTTCCCGCCCGCATTCCGGCTTCCGCCGCAATCCAACATGTCGAAGACCTGGAACAGATCCTGGAGTTGATAGCGAATGACCCTTGAAACCCTTCGTGACCGTGCCGACGCGCTGCGCGCCGAGATCGGGCGCACCGTGCTTGGCCAGGAAGAGGCCGTCGATCTGTTGCTGGTCGCCCTGTTCGCGCGCGGGCACATCCTGCTGGAGGGGCCGCCCGGCACCGCGAAGACGCTCCTGGCGCGCAGTTTCGCCGCGGCGCTGGCGCTGGATTTCGGGCGGGTCCAGTTCACGCCGGACCTGATGCCGGGTGACATCCTGGGCACCTCGATCTTCAACTTCCAGACCAACGCCTTTGTCCTGACCAAGGGGCCGGTCTTCAGCCAGGTGCTGCTTGCCGACGAGATCACCCGCGCCCCGCCGACGACGCAGGCGGCGCTGTTGCAGGCGATGAACGAGCGCACGGGCAGCATCGACGGGACGGACCACACGCTGGGGTCGGATTTCATCGTCATCGCCACGCAGAACCCGATTGAGCAGCAGGGCACCTATCCCTTGCCCGAGGCGCAGCTGGACCGGTTCCTGTTCAAGATCGAGATCGACTTCCCGCCCGAAGATGTGGAGATGGCGATCCTGCGGCAGCATGCCGCCAAGCCGATCGAGGCGGGGCTGGAGACGGCGGGGTTTGCCAAGGTGCTGGACGCGGCGGCCTTGGAGGAAAGCCGCGCGCTGATCGATGGGATCATCCTGAAGGACGACATCCTGGCCTATATCCTGTGGCTGATCCGGGCGAAGCGGACGAACCCCGAGATCTCGCACGGGGCGTCGACCCGGGCAGCGGATGCGGTGGCACGGGCGGCCCGGGCGCTGGCGGCGCTGAGTGGGCGGGACTTCGCGATCCCGGATGACGTGAAGCGGCTGTTCATCCCGGCGCTGCGCCACAGGATCGTGCTTGGCCCCACGGCCGAAATTGAAGGCCGCGATGCATCGCAGGTCTTGCAGAACATCCTGAACCAGATCGAGGCCCCGCGCTGATCCGTCCTTCGCCCAGATTGCTGAAATCTGCCGTGGCTGCGCTCTTGGCCTCGGTCGCGGCCGGGCTTTGGGGCGGTGCGCTGCGCGAGTTTGCGTTGGCGCCCTGGGTTTTCCTGACCGTGCTTGCGCTGGGCGATTTGGTGCTGTCGCTGTCGCGGCGGAAGTCTGTCACGGCAAGCCTGACGCCCGAAATCTTCCTGGGCGAGACCGCTGAGTTGAGCTTGTCGGTCGCGCCCGCACCGCCGGGTCTGATCGTGCGGTTCGACTGGCCTGACGGGCTGAGCGGTCCGGCCGAATGCCGCTTTGCGGGCGGTGCGGCCAGCGTGACCTGTCGGGCGGTCCGGCGCGGGGTGTGGCGGCTGACGCGGCTGTGGCTGTCCTGGCCGTCGCGGCTGGGGCTGTTCGAGTTCACGCCGCGGCTGGCGGTCGAAGTCGAGACGCGCGTGGTCCCGAACATCCGGCCCGTCCAGTCGGGCGAGATCACCACCAAGGTGATGTCCACCCTCTATGGCTCCAAGGAAAACCGGGCGATCGGCGAAGGGTCCGAGTTCCACCAGCTGCGCGATTTCGTGCGGGGGATGGATGTGAAGACCATCGACTGGAAGCGGTCGGCCCGCCGAAGGGCGCTGGTCGCGCGGGAATTGCAGGCGGAACGCAACCACCATGTGATCCTGGCCTTCGACACCGGCTATCTGATGCAGGAGGAGGTGATGGGCCTGCCGAAGATCGACCATGCCACGACGGCGGCGCTGGCCACGGCCTGGGCGGCGGCGGTAGGGGGCGATCTGGTGGGCTATTTCGCCTACGACGCACGGCCCACGACCTTTATCGCGCCGCGCCCCGGCCGCCAGGCCTTTGCCCGGCTGCGCAGCTGGACAGCGGACCTGGACCCGGTCGGGCGCGAGACGAACCATACCCTGGCCCTGACCGACCTGAACGCCCGCACCCCGAAGCGCAGCCTGATCATCATCTTCACCGATTTCATCGACACAACCTCGGCCGAGCTGATGATCGAGAACATCGGCATCCTGTCGAGGCGGCATCTGGTGGTCTTCGTGACGATCCGCGACCCGGAGCTGGAAGCCACGGTCGACCAGGCCCCCGAGGATATGGACGGCGTGGTGACGCTGGTTGCGGCGAACCAGTGGGTGCAGGACCGCCGCCGGGTGCTGGAGCGGCTGGTGCGTTTGGGGGTCACCATCGTCGATGCCAAGCCGAACACCGTCACGGCCCGGCTGGTCTCCACCTACCTGGATATCAAGGCGCGGGATCTGATCTGATGGCAGAAACTGTCACCCTTCGCTCTGCCCGGTTCCGCGCCGAACGCGAGGCGGATTGGCGGCTTTTGGAATCCCTGGTCACCCAGGCCGAGCGGCGGGGGCTGCACCGGATGGACTATGCCGCTGCGCGCGACCTGGCGGCGAGCTATCGGCGGGCAACGACTTCGCTGGCCATCGCGCGGGAAATCTCGCTGGACCGGGCACTGCTGGAGTATCTGGAGGCGCTGACCGCGCGGGCCTATCTGTGCGTCTATGCCCCGCAGGAGCGGCTGGGCGGGCTGGTGACCCGGTTCTTCGCGGGATCAGCCCCGCAGGCGCTGCGCCGGTCGTGGATGTATATCCTGATCGGCTTTCTGTGCATGGGGCTGGGTGGACTGACGGGGTTCCTGCTGTATCTGGAGAACCCGTCCTGGTATTTCGTCTTTCTGCCGCCGGAACTGGCCGGTGGCCGCAGCCCGGATGCGACGACGGCCTATCTGCGGTCGGTGATCTATTCCAGTGACCCGGATACTACCGGCCTTGGGGCCTTTGCGACCTTCCTCTTTTCCCACAACACCCGCATTGCAATCTTTGTCTTCGGGTTGGGGGTCTTTGTCTGCCTGCCGGCCATTGCGCTGACCTTCTACAACGGCCTGGGGATCGGGGCGATCCTGGCGCTGCATGTCGACCGGGGCCTGGGCTGGGACATGGGGGGCTGGCTGTCGATCCATGGCGTGACCGAGTTGTCGGCGATCTGCATCGCCTGCGGGGGCGGGATCCAGATGGGGGCGGCGATCCTGTTTCCGGGCGACCTGACCCGTCGTGAGGCTTTGCGGCGGGCGGGGCGCGATGCGGTGAAGCTGGCACTGGTCGCGGCGGTCATGCTGGTCGTGGCCGCGATCCTGGAAGGCTTCTTCCGCCAGACGGTGCAGGACATGACCGCCCGCTACGCCATCGGCTGGGGGATCGGCGCGCTTTGGCTTGGCTGGATCGTTCTTGCGGGGCGGGGCCGCGCATGAAGTTTTTTCGTCGCAGGAAACCCCGCCCGTCGTCCGATGTCCTTCTGCCACCTGAAGGCGTACCGCTGACGCTGAAGGTTGCGGGCCTCGGCGTGCGCATGTCCGCCCAACTGACTGACCTTTTGCTGACCGTGGCGGGGGCAGGGGCGATATTGCTGCTTTTGGGGATGCTGCAACTGACCGAGCCGCACACTTTGTTCTCCATCGGTGCGATGCTGTTCTTCCTGACCCGTGTCCCGTACTACATCGTGACAGAGCTGGTCTGGAACGGCCAGACACTGGGCAAGCGGCTGATGAAGATCAAGGTCGTGAGCCACGATGGCGGCACCTTGAGCACCCACGCGATCGTCCTGCGCAACCTGTTGAAGGAGGCCGAGATCTTCCTGCCGGGTACCTTGGTCCTGTCGTTGGACGCGGCCTCGCCCGTCCTGTCACTGATCGCCTTCGCCTGGGTGGTCATGGCCTTTCTGATCCCATTGCTGAACCCCTATCGGCAGCGCCTGGGTGATCTTCTGGCCGGGACGCATGTGATCCACCTGCCGCAGCCGGTGCTGCTGAAGGATCTGGCGCAAGAGACTGTTGCGGTCGAAAGCGACGGCACGCGGATCGTCTTCCTGTCGCATCAGCTGGACCATTACGGTGCGTTCGAATTGCAGACGCTGGAAGGCCTTCTGCGCGCCGATACCGGGCGGATGTCGCCTACAGCCTATAGCAATCATCGCAAGACCCTGGCGACAGTGGTCGAGAAGATCCGTCGCAAGATCGGCTATGCCGACAAGGTCGACCCGGCTGATCATCCGGCCTTCCTGCAGGCCTTCTACACGGCGCAGCGCGCACATCTGGAGCAGCGCCAGCTGTTCGGCGACCGCCGTGCGGACAAGCATCATGCGGACACCGAAACCTCGGCGTGAACATTTTGCCACAATTGCAAGGCAGGGTTGCGAAGCGGCTTGATGGACGAGGCTCGATCAGGTCTCATCCTCACGCGGCCGTAAGAGGGTAACGGCGTCATATTCCAGGAAAGGCCTTTTTGGCTGAAGTCACATCGGAAGGAGTTCACATGAGTTCAACAACCACCAACCTGTCAGGGCCTGCTCTTGGCGTCGGCTCGATCATCAGCGAAAGTTTTTCCATCCTTTTCGGCAATGTCTTCGCCGTGCTGATCCTGAGCCTGGGGCCCACGTTGCTGGGCATCGTGATCTCGGGCCTATTGAATGGCTGGGACGCGGCTTTGGGCATGGGCGGACCCGCTGCGGCGGATGGCGGTATGCTGGTGCGTTCAGCAGTCGACATCGTGGTGCAGTTGGTGCTGAGCGGGATTACCACGGCGCTACTGGTGCAGATGGCCTATGACGCGAAACTGCAGCGGCAGCTGAAACTGGGCGGCTACTTCGGCCCGGCGCTGTCGGCGGCCATTCCCATCGCCATCCTCAGCTTGGCAGCCGGTATCCTGATGGTTCTGGGACTGATCGCGCTGATCATTCCGGGGCTCTGGATCTATGCCGTGTTCTCGGTGATGCCTGCGGCGGTGGTGATCGAAAAGGTCGGGTTCGGCGGCCTTGGGCGCAGCGCGGCCCTGACGAAGGACTATCGCTGGCCGATTGTCGGGGCGTTCATCCTGGTCACCATCGTCTCGATCATCATCAGCTTCGTCGCCATGTTCCTGGTTGGCCTGCTGATGGCCGGAACCGGAGCCAGCGGTGTCTCGCTTGTCATCGGCGTTCTGGTCCTGGCCTTTGTCACCACGATTGGCGCAGCGCTTGGGTCGATCGTCGTGGCGCTGAT
>JBJTSJ010000495.1:0-2614 GCA_046076605.1 Tabrizicola sp. | reverse complement strand
GATGACGGGTCGCGGCGAGGGCGCGCCGAAGCTGACCATTGACCGGCACGAGAGCGGGTTTCCGGTCGCGCAAGAGTTGATGACGATGGCGGTCGATGCGCAGCAGGCGGAGAAGCATCTGGCCGGGATGCCCTCGGAGGCGGAACTTAAGGACCGGATGGTGCGGCAGATCGTGGGCGACCTGACGATCCCCACGGCGCTGCAATTCGCGCTGTCGCAGCGGTATTTTAATGAGGCGTTGCTGGCCGGCGGCATCTTCTGGGCGCGGAACGATCCGGATGCGCAGTGGATCGAGGACCTGGGCGAGCGGCGGCATTTCCTGGTGCATTGGGCGGTCTGGGACACTCAGGTCAACCTGCCGGTCGTGTACCTGATGGACGTGGAGGACAGCGGCAAGAAGCCCCTGCCGAACGACGCCTACCGCTGGCCGCAGGTGCAGCAGGCGCTGATGGCGCAGGCGATTGGCGGGCTGAAGCTGGTGACGATTGCCACCGGCTTCGACAAGGATTTCGAGGGGCTGCATCCGAAACGCCTGCGGCGGATCATTTTGGGGCCGATGTATTCGGCGAGTTTCACGCTGCAATCGGGGCCGATTTCCAAGGTGCTGGAGGGTGCAAAGGCACCGGAAGGCGAGGACTGGGCGCTCGTGTGGACGGTGGAGGATCTCGTCTCGGACCGCGAGGAAGAGGTGAAGGACGGCTGGTTCTCTACCGCCGTGCGGCAGGTCTACAGGCTCGACCCGGTCGCGGGGGCCGAGCTGGGGGCCACACGGCAGGACCGGATGATCATCCTGCCGGAGAAGCCTTATCAGGTGCTGGTGGAGCAGGATCCGAGGGGGCTGCAGGGGCTGCGGAAGTTTGTCGTGGGGGCCGGAGGGCGGTTGATTCCAACGTTGTGAGGGGTGGACGCCCCGGGGCGCTGCCCCGGACCCCGGGATATTTGTGGACATAGAATGAGGGCTTTTCGATGAGCACGCGCGACACGATGGAGCTGAAGGAAGAGACGATCCGGGCGCAGTATGAGGCGGCGCTGGGGATGTCTTCGGCTTTGATCATGCGCCGCGGTTGGCGAAGCCTCTGGTGGTGTCCTCGGTGGCGGAGAGATCGCCGGGGGTGGGGGTGCGGCCCACGTTCCGGTCGACGGTGCCGGGGATGGCGACGCGCTCAACGGCGCGGCCGGGCGGGGTGCGGTTGTCGGAGCGAGTGGAGGGGCTTTCGGATGGCCTCGTCTCGCCGGTGCAGGCGGCGGTGCTGAATGCTCTGCGGCGGTCTTTGGCGATTGCGCTGGCGATGGGGGAGACGTTTTCGGCTCAGTCCGGCCTCGCCGAGTTGAAGAAGGCCAACCTGGAGGGGCGGGTGCCGGATGCGCGGCGGGCGGAGTTCGGGGAGCTGTTGCAGGGCGAAGCGCTGGTGGTTCTGTTCACCTTCGCCAATGCGCTGGCCTACCTGATCGCGCCGCATGTCGGGCCGGGGACGGTGGAGCTGGGCGAGGTGGAGGAGGTGTTGACTGACAATGCTCCGCTGGCGTTGCAGGGGGCGCTGTGGGAGCTGGATCAGGACATCGGGGCGCTGGCCACGGATGATGTGAAGCTTGTCGCGGTGGTGTCGGCCTTTGCCGAGGCGCTGATGAAGAAGGTGCAGATCCGGGCGGAGAATGGCGCCAGGGTGTCGGTGTTCACGGGCGGGTCGTGGAAGGTGGAGGCGGATGGGCTGACCATCGCGGGGTTCAAGCCGGCCAAGGCGGCGAAGGGTGGCATGATCGCCATGGCCTTCAAGAAGCCGCATGAGGTGGTGGGGAACCATATCGCCAAGTACCAAAGCCTGCGGCTGGCGAAGATGCTGATGGCCTATGATTTTGAGCGCCGCCTGAACCCGTTTGCGGAGCTTGGGGGGTTCATCTTTACCTTCATGGGGGATGGCAAGCCCGGGACGGGGAAGACCACGCTGATCCAGATGATGGCGGGTTTGCTCAACGATTACTGCAAGGTGGCGGGGTATCCGTTCCGCTATCAGAACTTTTCCATCGACCAGATCGACAGCTATCAGGGGAAGTCGGGGCAGAACGCCAAGGCCTTCATCGATGCGGTGCTGGACCCCTCGGTCATCGGGTTCGGGACCATCGACGACATCGACCAGGTTGCGGGGAAGCGGGGGGACCGGCAGTCCTCCGCGGGCCAGCAGGAGGTGACGGCGGTCTTCATGCAGGCCTTTGCAGGGGCGGGGACGGTGGTGCGGGGGAACTGCACCTTCGGGATGTTCTCGAACTACCCGGAGAATGTGGACGACGCGTTGCGCCAGCGGGCCGGGGCGCGGTTTCTGGTCGACGGGCCGCAAAGCCGGGAGGATTACATCGACATCCTCTCGCTGCTGCTGGGGAAGAACCATTCCATTCCCGTTGGTCAGCATGAGCTTTTCGCGGCGCAGGAGATCAAGAAGGCCGTGGCCGCCAGCTTTGAGGGGCATTCGAAGCCGCATGAGGAGGGGCTTCTGAAGGTCTGGGACCGGGTCTCGGGGGAGATCGGGACGCTCGACACACTGGCGAAGATCGGGGCCTACCTGAAGGCCATCCAGCAGGCGGATGAGCGGTTCACGGGGCGGGCGATCAAGAACATCAC
>JBJTSJ010000494.1:0-4971 GCA_046076605.1 Tabrizicola sp. | reverse complement strand
GGGGAAGGTGGCGAACATCCCTGCCATTGACGGGTTGGCCCTTGGTCCCGAGGTTGAGGCGGCAACGGGCCTGCCAGTGCAAGTGCTGAACGACGCCGACTGCTTTACGTTGGCCGAGGCCGCGCAGGGCGCGGGGCGCGGGCATGGTACGGTGTTCGGGGTGATTCTTGGGTCGGGCGTCGGTGGCGGGCTGGTGACCCAAGGCCGCGTGGTCACGGGCGCGGGCGGCTATGCCGGGGAATGGGGGCATGGGCCGGTGATCCGGGGCGAATTCGCGTTCCAATGCGGCTGCGGGCAGGTCGGTTGCATCGACACGGTGGGCTCGGCGCGGGGGCTGGAGCGGCTGCACCGCAAGCGGACGGCAGAGCTTTTGTGGTCCGAGGCGATCATCGCCGCCTGGATGGCCGGGGAGGCCGAGGCGGGCGAGACGATGGCACTGTGGCGCGACCTTGTCGCGGGGCCGCTGGCGATGGTGGTGAACATGGTGGGGGCCGACGTGGTGCCGGTCGGCGGCGGGCTGTCGCGGGCGCCCGGGCTGGTGGCGTACCTGGACGAGGCAGTGCGGGTCCGCATCCTGCGCAAGACGCGGGGGCCGCTGCTGGTGCCCGCGGAATGCGGGGCTGACGCGGGGCTTCTGGGCGCGGCGATGGCAGGGGTTGCGGCATGGGGATGACGCTGGAGGTCTGCGTCGACACGGCCGAAGGCCTGGCCGAAGCCGTCGCCGGCGGGGCCGACCGGATCGAGCTGTGCGCGGCGCTGTCGGTGGGGGGGCTTACGCCCTCGGCCGGATTGATCGGGTTGGCGTCGGGCTGCGGGGTGCCGGTGTTGGCGATGATCCGGCCGCGCGCGGGGGATTTCGTCTGGTCCGAGGCCGAGGTCGGGATGATGCTGGCTGAAATCGCGGCGGTCCGTGGGGCGGGACTGGCCGGCGTGGTGCTGGGGGCGTCGCTGCCGGACGGGCGGCTGGATGTGCCGGTGCTGCGGCGGCTGGTGGCGGCGGCGGCGGGCATGGAACTGGTGTTGCACCGTTGCATTGACCTGTGCCCTGACATGGGCACGGCGCTGGAAGAGGCTGTGGCCCTGGGCTTTCACCGCATCCTGACCTCGGGTGGCGAGGCGACGGCCGAAGCCGGGGCGGGTCGGATTGCGGCGCTTGTCAAGCAGGCGGCGGGGCGGATCGCGGTGATGCCGGGGTCGGGGGTGAACCCGGGGAATGCGGCGCTGCTGAAGGGGCTTGGCATCAGCGAGATACATGCCTCATGTTCGGGGACGCGGCCGTTGACGGGCCGGGTGGTCGAGATGGGCTTTGCCCCTGCGGTGCGGCGGCAGACGCAAGCGGATCAGGTGCGCGCCTTGCGCAGGGCGCTGGAGTAGGAGCGGGCGATGGACATCAACCTATCTTTCGAGCGGCCAGAGGATGGCCCGGAGTCCGGCCCCCTGACCGTCGGCTGGTTCCTGGCGCAGGACAAGGGCGCGGTGCTGTATGACCCGCCCGAACGGGTGATGATCCGCCCGCCGAACAAGGCGCATGCGAAATCGGCCAGCCGCTGCCCGGCGGTGATCCAGCTGGAAAGCCGGTATTTCATGGTGAAATGCCCGTTCGATCTGCACATCGGCTTTCAGCGCGACGACAAGGGCAAGGCGGTGCTGGTGAACCGGGCGGGGACGGCCAGCCCCATCCGGTCATCGAAGCTGAACGAGGTTCTGACCCTGGTGTCGGAAGCAGAATGGCGCTTTCCCGACCGGCCGACGGTGCAGTTGCACCTGCCTTACTACTTCATCGCCGACGAGATGGTGTATATGAGCCAACTGTCGGCCTTTGCGCATTACCGCCATGATCCCTTGCCGGGCACGATCTTCGGAGGGCGCTTCCCGATCTCGATCTGGCCACGCCCCCTGATGTGGGCCTTCGAATGGCACGAGCCGCTGAAGGACCTGATCCTGCGCCGGGGCGAGCCGCTGTTCTATGTGCAGTTCGAAGGGGTGGACCCCTCGCGTCCGGTGCAGCTGGTCGAGGCGGAGCGGACGGCTGAGGTGCAGGCCTATCTGGAAAGCATCTCGGGCGTGGTGAATTATGTCAACCAGACCTTCGGGCTGTTCAAGGCGGCGGAAGCCTTGCGGCCGAAGAAACTGCTGGTCGCGAAGGACCGGGGGTAGTGCTTTGTGGCTGGCCTCCGGGGGCCTTCGCGTCCCCCGGACCCCCTGCGGAGTATTTGGCACATGGGCAAGCGCAAATTTGAATTGAATTGGAAGGGTTTGGGCCATGCTCAGCATCATCGAGATCTATGAGGTTGCCACGGGCCGGGTGACCGAGGTTCTGGCCGTCGAGGGGCGGATCGAGGCGCCGAACTGGGCCCCCTCGGGAGACTGGCTGCTGGTGAATGGCGATGGACGGTTGTTTCGGGTGCCGCTGTCCAAGCCCGCTTTGCAGCCGATGGATTCGGGCGCGGCGGTGCGGTGCAACAATGACCACGGGATCAGTCCGGATGGTGCGACGATCATCCTGTCGTCACACCATGAGGGGGCCGGGAGCCAGATCTATGTGATGCCGGTTACGGGGGGCGAGCCGGTGAAGGTGTCGCCCGACAGCCCCAGCTGGTGGCATGGCATCTCGCCCAACGGCAAGACGCTGACCTATGTCGCGGCGCCGGGCGGGAGCCGGGTGATCGATGTCTACACGCTGGTGCCCGGGGCCGAGGAGAAGCGCCTGACCAACGGCGAGGGGCATTGCGACGGGCCGGATTTCAGCCCCGACGGCAGCCGCATCTATTATAATTGCGACCGCACCGGGCACGCCCAGATCTGGGTGATGGCGGCGGATGGCGCGGGGCAGCGGCAGCTGTTCAAGGACGAGTTCGTCAACTGGTTCCCGCACCCCTCTCCCGATGGGCAGCATCTTCTGTACCTGGCCTATCCGCCCGGCACCACGGGGCATCCGCCGGACCTGGAGGTGGCGCTGGTGCTCTGCGATCCCGAGGGCGGCAACCGGCGGCGGGTGCGTGAGTTCACGGGCGGGCAGGGGACGATCAACGTGCCATGCTGGGCACCCGACAGCTCTGCCTTCGCCTATGTGCGCTATGAACCCTAAGCGGGACGCAACCCGCTGAGCCCCTTCGGCGCCCTTGGTTTCGGTTCGGGCAGTTGCGGCGGCAGGTCCACTGTCGTCAGGATCGGCTGCAGATGGCGCGGGTCGCCCCAGACCGAGATGTAGACCTCGGGCGGATAGCCGTTGGCCAGGTGCTCGGGCGTCAGGTCGATGATCCGCACCCGCAGGTCATCGCCATGGGCCAGCGAGGGCGACAGAATCTCTTCGGCCACGGGCCCAAGGTGGCCGACCAGCCCGTCGCGGTGGTGCGGGATCAGGCCGAGGATCGGCTTCTTCAGCCGGGCGAAGACGCCGATGCGACCATCCGACAGCCGCTCCAGCCGGGCGCTGTCTCCGATGGCAAGGCCGGTGCGGGCCACATGGATCGCCAGGCCCTCGACCGGGGCCTTGTGGATCAGGGGAAGTTTGGCATCGCTCATTGACCCGGGCCTTTCGTTCAGAAGTCCCGAACATGTGGAGGCCTGTGCCCTGCGTGCAAGGGAAGGTTGAGCGGAGGCCAAGGGGCAAGCCCGATACCGCCGATGGGGCGGCGCAGGATCGGCAAGGAAAGGCCGACAGGCCAGGCCTGCGACAGGTTTTCCGGTCCTGTGGTTTTTGCGCAAGCAGGGATTGCAAAGTTTTCCGGGCGCGCCCAGATGAATGCCAAGGCCTTCACGGGGTGTGCTGGATGACCGGGCACCGCAGGCAGGGCGCTTCACACAAGGAGAATGCCGATGAATTTGGAGAAATTCACGGAACGGTCGCGCGGGTTCCTTCAGGCCGCCCAGACCATCGCTATGCGGGAAAGCCACCAGCGCGTGCTGCCCGATCACCTGCTGAAGGCTTTGATGGATGATGACCAGGGGCTGGCGGCGAACCTGATCCGCAAGGCGGGAGGCTCGCCCGAACAGGTCAATGCGGCGGTGAACGCCGCGATTGCCAAGCTGCCCAAGGTCTCGGGCGGCGATGCGCAGACCTATGTCGACCCGCAGCTTGTCCGCGTGCTGGATGAGGCGGAGGCGGTGGCGAAGAAGGCTGGTGACAGCTTTGTCCCGGTGGAGCGGCTGCTGACGGCGCTGGCGCTGGTGAGTACGCGCGCGAAGGATGCGCTGACGGCGGGGGCGGTGACGGCCCAGGGGCTGAACGCGGCGATCAACGAGGTCCGCAAGGGGCGGACGGCGGACAGCGCTTCCAGCGAAGACACGATGGAGGCGTTGAAGAAGTATGCCCGCGACCTGACCGAGGCGGCGCGGGACGGCAAGATCGACCCGATCATCGGGCGGGACGAAGAGATTCGTCGCGCGATGCAGGTTCTTAGCCGTCGGACGAAGAACAACCCGGTTCTGATTGGTGAGCCCGGAGTCGGTAAGACCGCGATTGCCGAGGGGTTGGCCCTGCGGATCGTCAACGGCGACGTGCCGGAGTCCCTCAAGAACAAGAAGCTGATGGCGCTGGACATGGGCGCGCTCATCGCCGGTGCGAAGTATCGCGGCGAGTTCGAGGAGCGTCTGAAGGCGATCCTGAAGGAGATCGAGGCGGCGGCGGGGGAGGTGATCCTCTTCATCGACGAGATGCACACGCTCGTCGGCGCCGGGAAATCCGAAGGCGCAATGGATGCGGCGAACCTGATCAAGCCGGCTTTGGCGCGCGGTGAGCTGCACTGTGTTGGGGCGACCACGCTGGACGAGTATCGCAAGCACGTGGAGAAGGACGCGGCGCTCGCTCGTCGCTTCCAGCCGGTCTTCGTCGAGGAGCCGACGGTGGAGGATTCGATCTCCATCCTCCGCGGGATCAAGGAGAAGTATGAGCTGCACCATGGGGTGCGGATTACCGATGCGGCGCTGGTCGCGGCGGCCACTCTCAGCCACCGCTACATCACCGACCGT
>JBJTSJ010000493.1:0-14148 GCA_046076605.1 Tabrizicola sp. | reverse complement strand
CAGGTGCCGTCGTTGAGGCCGCCCAGGATGACAAGGTCGGCCCCCTGCACCCGGCTTTCCAGCGTGCCCCAGATCATGACGCCGGGATGCACGCTTTCCGTCTCGCGCACCTCGTGCCGTTGCAGGACGCCCAAGAAGATGCCCGCGTAGTCGGCTGGCGTCATCTCGCCTGCCGCAGGCGCCTCTTGCTGGAGTTCGGAGACGGCCTTCAGCGTCTCTTCCCCCGCGGCCTTCTGGTAAAGCGCGCCGCTTCCGTCAGGGGCGAACCCGGCAGCGAGGCGTTCGGTCAGCCGGATATGCAGGGCGACGAAATCGGACAGGGTTTGGCGTCCGACCGTTTCATGGCCGCAGAGCGTATCGGCGATGAGGGCGGCCCAGTCCTGCGCGCCGGACAGGCCGGAGAGGGCCGCCCAGTTGCGCAGGCTGTCCGCGGTCGGGAAGGCGGGGCCGTTGCGGCGGATGTGCAGCTCAAGCTCGCGGGTCAGGATCAGATGCGGGCCGCGGCCTTCGCCGGTGAAGGCGAGCGGGTGTTTGAGGAGCGCGAGGAGAGCGTCCGAGGTGAGCTTCTGGCCGAACAGCGCCGCGATCTGCCGCATCATGCGGCCTGGGGCCGACAGGGCCAGCGGGCGGCCGGCGGAATCGTCGGGGCGGATGCCCCAGCGGTCAAGCGCGGCGGTGACGCGGCGGGTCAGGTTGCGGTCGGGTGAGATCAGCGCGGCGCGGGTGCCGTCTTCGGCCGCCTTGCGCAGGATCAGCGCGATGGCCACGGCCTCGGCGCGGGGGCTGGGCGCCTCGATCAGGGTCAGGCCCTGGGTGGCGGTGTGCAGGTCGGGCAGGCTTGGGCCTTCGGCCAGCCATTGGTGCGTGGTGGGCGCGGGGCGCAGGGAGAGCGAGATCAGCCGGTTCCGCGACGGATCGGGGGCTGGGCGGGTGGTCCAGGGTTTGACGTCGGCGGGCGTGCAGTCCAAGAGGTCCATCACGCGACGAAAGCGGAACTGCGGGTGATCCTCGGCCAGAAGGACGTCGTCCATCCCGGCCCAGACGTCCGGCGGCAGGTCGAAGTCGTAGCCGGGCAGGACGATGGCGCCCTGGTCCAGCTGCGCCACGGCCTGCATCAGCAGCGCCGTCGTCCCGCGAGAGCCGGTGGAGCCTGCGACGATCACCGGGCCGGGCGGCGGCATGGTGGCCCAGGTTGCGGGAAGGGCGGCGACCACCTGGCGCAGGACGGCTTCGGCATCGGGAGCGTCGCCTGCCATGGCCTCGGTCACGATGCCGAGGAAGGCCTGGGTGCGTGCCCAATGGGCAGAATGGTTGGCCACGTCCAGCGCGGCGATGCGTCGGGGAGGGATGCCTTCGCCCTGCATCTCCTCCATCAGCCCGGCAAGGCTGTCCGCCAGTTCATACAGCGCGGCGCGGGGAAACTGGGTGGTGCCGGTGGCGAGCAGCCGGTCGAGGAGGACGGAGAGGACCAGCCTGCGCCGCAGGGGCGAGATGGGCCGCGGCAGGGGGAGGTTGGCCAGCGCGACGGCTTCGGTCACCAGGAGGATGCGGGGCAGCAGGCGCGCGCCGTGACCTTGCAGGCAGTCCACGACCCGCCGCCGCATGCGCTGGGTGTTCACGATCAGGGTGACGCGGGCCATCGCCTCGGGCGGGGTGCCCTGCATCCGGTCCAAGAGGCCCGCCACCAGTTCGGCCGGAAAGTCGGCGCCGGGGGGCAGGGCGAACAGGGGAACTGGTCTAGACATCCCGGGCATGGTGAAGCAGGGCCTCGGCCTCGGCAATCCCTTCCGGGTGGCCAACATCACACCAGTCGCCGGGGTGCAGGACGCCGAAGGCAGTGCCTGCGGCGATCATCTGGTCCCAGACACGGTTCAGCGAGAAGACGTCCTCGGGGTAGGCGCGGACGCGGTCGGGGGCGATGATCTGGGCGCCGATGTAGACGTGGTCCTCTCCCCCTGCCCCGCGCGACAGGCGGCCTTCGGCATCCACCCGGAAATCCCCCTTCGGCCCATGCGCGCGGGTCTTGTACAGCGGGAGAAGGAGGAGCAGCGCCTCCATCTGCGTGGCGTCCCAGGCGGCGGCGAGGGTTTGGAGCGGGTTGGCGCCGGTCCAGATGCCGTCGCTGTTCAGGATCGCGACCGGCCCGTCGCCCAGGAGGGGGAGCGCGGCCTTCAGCCCGCCGCCGGTTTCCAGGATGCGGTCGGCTTCATGGCTGATGGTGACTCCCCGCTGGGCCAGATGTGCGGCCATCTGGTCGGCGCGGTAATGGGTGTTGACGACGATGCGGTCCACGTTTGCTGCCGTGGCGACATCCAATGCATGGTCGATCAGCGCCCGGCCTGCCACAGGGATCAGCGGCTTGGGCCGGTCAGCGGTCAGCGCCTTCATCCGGGTACCGAACCCGGCGGCGAAGAGCATCAGCGGGAAGGGGTAGGCGGACATTGGTTCTTGATCTTCTGCAAGAGGTCGGGCGTCGGCGCGGGAAGGATCCGGTCGCAGACTGCGCGCAAGTCGGCAAGGGCCGGATGGCCTAGGTTCGCCTGCAGTTGGCTCCAGACGCGGGGGATCAGGGGCAGGTAGCCGGGTTTCCCTGCGACAAGGCAAAGACGGGCGAAGACACCCAGGATACGCAGGGCGCGCTGGGCGCCGAGCGTGGCGTAATGGGCGGCAAAGGCCGTGGGGTCCATGCCTCTGGCGGCGACAAAGCGGGCGATCATGCGGGCTTCGGTCGCCGGGCTGACATTGCGTCTTGCGTCCTGCAGGAGAGAGACGAGGTCGTAGCCTGGCTGTCCCAACTGGCCGAGCTGGAAGTCCAGAAGGCCGGTCCGCGCCACGCCGTCGCGACCGGGTAGCCAGATCAGGTTCTCGGCATGAAAGTCGCGCAGGATCAGGACGCGCTGGCCGTCAGCGTGCGCTCGAAGGGCGAGGGTCATCGCGGTGTGGAAGTCGGTCGGGTCGGGTCGGGTACCGGTGGCCGCGAAGGCATACCAGTCAAGGGCGAAGCCTGCAACGGTGGCCCAGTCTTCGGCGGACAGGTTCGGCAGGCCAGGGGGTGGAGGGGCCGCCTGCAGGTGCAAAAGCGTGTCGGTCGCGGCGGCATAAAGCTCCTCTTCCCGCGCCGGGTCGGAGGCGACAAGGCGGGCGAAGAGGTCGTCGCCCAGGTCCTCCAGCAGCAGGAAGCCTTGGGTAAGGTCCTCGGCCAGGATCGCCGGGGCTGACAGGCCAAGCCCGCGCAGGTGGCGCGCCATGGCGGAGAAGGCGGCCGGGTCGTCGGCGCCGCCGGGTGGGTTGTCCATCAGGACGGCCGTGGCCGCGCCAAGCCGCAGGCGTTCGTAGCGACGGTCAGAGGCATCGCCGGCAAGATGCCAACGCTCCGCTGAGCCCCAGCCGGAGCGGGAGAGAAACTCGGTCAAATGCGCGGCGCGGTCAGCCATGCGCCAAGGCTCCGACAAGGCGGCCACCGGACAGGACAGCTTCCCGTCCCTCACCCTTTGCGGTCAGCCGCAGGGTCAGGGCACCCCGCGGAATATGCGTGCCCAGACGGTCGGGCCATTCCACCAGGCAAATCGCCGTCTCGAAGGCCTGGTCGAGGCCCAACTCCCAGACCTCATCCGGGTGGGTCAGGCGGTAAAGGTCGGCGTGCCAGATCTCGGTGCCGTCATCGTCATAGACCTGGACCAGCGTGAAGGTTGGTGAGGGGACCTCCTCCTCCTCGCCCAGCCGGGCGCGGATGAAGGCGCGGGCGAGGCTGCTTTTGCCGGCGCCGATGGGACCTTCCAACAGGATCACGTCGCCGGGACGGGTCAAAGATGCCAGCCTGCGGCCCAACGCCTCGGTCTCGGCGGCAGTCGGAAGCGGGATCGTCACTGTGTCGGCGGGGCTGGGCATGGCGGGACTGTAGCCGCCCCGACTGCCACCGCAAGCCTCAGGCTGACAGCATGCTCATCGCCAATGGTTCGCGCACGGGAGCCAGGACGGCCGAGCTTTGGACCCGGAAGGTAATCAGCGTCGCACCGCCGGTCAGCGGGCGGAATCGGCAGGAGACGAGCCGCCCGTCCAGCAGTCGCACGTCGCCTTCCCAGGGGGAACGGTCATCGCCGCTGGTGGCGAAGTCGATGGCGTCGTCCCACATAAGGGTCGGTGCCGCATGCTCGCGCCACCAGGCGCAGAGCGTGGTGATGCTGGCCTCGGACAACAGGACCTGCGGGTCGTGCTGCCAAAGCTGGGCATAGGCGTGGTTCGACATCACCAGCTGGCCGCCCTGCGAGAAGACCGCGACGGCATCCTCAACCGCGTCGATCACCGACTGGCCAAGTTCGACATCCGCCCGATAGCGCCGGGTCTGGGACATTTCGTTGGAGATGTCCTCGAACATGAAGGCGAGCGCTCCGTTTGGATGCGGGCGGCCGATGACACGGTAGGTCTGGCCGCCCGGCAGGCTCCAGGTTTCTTCGAAGATGCCCATTGCGGCCTCTTCCTCCAGCCGGGTCAGATGCTTGCGCCAGCTGCGGTAGTCGCGCGGTTCCGGGATCATCGCCCGGGCGCGCATCGCATCGAGGAAGGCGTTCAGCGTCGGGCGGGCAATCAGCATTTCCGGCGGCAGCGTTGTAAGATCAGCGAGCGAGGGGTTGAACATCTGGAGGCAGCGGCTGCGGTCGAAGATGGCAAGCCCGATGGGAAGATCGGCGAAGGTCTTGGTCAGGGTCTGCATGAATTCACGAAGCGCGGTTTCCGCCTGGACCGCCTTGTCGGCAGCCAAAGCGTAGCAGAGCGATTCCTCTCCATACGGCATGCGCACCAAATCGTACCATTCCGCGCCGCTTGGCATTTGCAGCTTCAGCCTTGGGGGCTTGGCGGACGCCGAGCCTGGTTGTTCGAAAAGCTTCGGCAGGGGCCAGGAGAGGTCTTCGCCTTCGGGCAGCAGTTCGACTGCGCGGATCAGGTAGGCATGATTTGCCCAGATGACAGAGCCATCCTTGGCCTCTTTCCACATCAGGACCGGGGCGCGGGCCAGCACGGTTCGCTGCGCCAAGACCTCTTGCTGCAGGGCAGCGGATGTTGCTGCATCGACCGGACCGGTTATCTGGTCTGCCTGTGCCGCCGTGATAGTTACACGGGTCAGACCGGCGACATGTTCGGCTTTCAGGACAAGGGGTGCGGCAGGTCCGGACTGCGATGCGATCTGGATCAGCCCGGTTCTGGGCAGCCCGGCTAGACGCTCGGAAAGATTGGGAAAATCTGGCCCGAAGCGCGCCATCAGCCGACCCCAGGCGCGCTGATCTTCGCCTTCGGGCAGAAGTGCGCGCGCAGAAGGTGACGCATCGATCAGGCGTTCGCCGTCGAAAAGGTAGGCTATCTGTGTAGGCGTGGGGTCGAATACGCTGGAAATCGGTGCCGGATGGCGGGAGATCCAGGCCTGCATGAATGCCAGAGCTGCAAGTGCAACCAGAAATGCGGCGAAGATCATTCCAATAGCTGTCGGCAAATCACCCATCGCCCGGAAACCCCAAAAATGGACTCAACTTGAATCAAAACTAGGCGTGGAAGAGTTAATCGCCGGTTAATCCAGCCCTACTCGGCAATTGGCTGGTTCTCACCCAGGCCGCCTGCAGATGGAATCGCAACGATATCGGCAGCTTGCCAGACCGCCTCGATCACGGCACCCGAGCGTTCCGGGCGGTCTTCCGGGGCCAGGAACGGGTCTGTCGCATTGGCGAAGGAAAGGTCAGCTCCTGACCGTTCCAGAAGCGTCTTCGCGATGAAGAGGCCAAGACCCATTCCTTCATAGCCCGGACGCTTTTCCAAGTCAGCCTCGGCGCGGCGAGCCCGGACAAAAGGATCGCCAATCCGGCCGATGACGCTGGGGGGGAAGCCATTGCCATCATCGGTGATGCGGACAACGATCTGTCGGGCCGTCCATTCGCCTTCGACCCAGACCCGAGACTGGGCGAAGTCGACGGCGTTCTGCACAAGGTTCCGCAGGCCATGGATGACCTCAGGTCGGCGCTGGATTGACGGCTGATCCTGGTCTCCGTCCTGGATGGGGCCAAAGCTGAACTCGACCTTCTTGCCGCGTGACAGGTGTGGCTCGGCCGCCTCGCGCAGGACGGCCGACAGGGGTGCCTGGCGCAGGTGGCGGTCGTCCTTTCCGGCGCGGCCCATGTCGCGCAGGATGTCCCGGCAGCGGTCGGCCTGATCGCGGATCAAGCGGGCATCGTCTTGCAGGTCGGTCTGGCCGGCAAGTTCCTCGATCAGTTCGGCACTGACCAGCTTGATCGTGGCCAGGGGCGTGCCGAGCTCATGAGCCGCCGCCGCCACCACCCCGGCAAGGTCAGTCAGTTTCTGTTCGCGGGCCAGGGCCATCTGCGTGGCCAGCAAAGCTTCGGACATCGAGCGCATCTCGGTTGCGACCCGGCGGGAGTAGAGCCCGAGAAACAGAATGCCGATGACGATTGAAAGCCAGAAGCCGAAGATGAAGAGCGGTGGGATCACCAGCTCGAGTCCGTCGGCAAAGCGCAGGGGCAGGTACCAGAAAAGCGCAACCGTCACCATCAGGATCGCCAGCGCGCCCAGAATGACCGTCGAGCGCAGCCGCAGGACGCTGGCCGAGATTGTGACAGGGGCAAGGACCAGGATTGCGAAGGGGTTGGTCAGGCCGCCGGTCAGGAAGATCAGAAGGGCAAGCTGTGCCAGATCGAAGAGAAGGGTCAGGAAGGCTTCGGCTTCGGTCAGACGACGGTTTTCTGGGAACAGCGTCATCAACAGCAGGTTCGCCACAACCGAGAGACCGACCGCAAGGGCAGAGAGGGCCAGCGGCAGATCAAGGCTGTACAGCTGGCTTGCGACAAGGATCGCGGTGATCTGTCCGGCAATCGCCATCCAGCGCAGGACGATCAGCGTCCTGAGCCGTACCCAGTTGGCCCGGTTGTCGTGGACCTGCAAGCCGGTGGCGAAAGGTGCCATGCTGTGACCGGATGTCCCTCTGCTAGGATTGTGCATTGTTAAGTGCGGCCCCATCTGAGATCAATGCGCCCCGCAAGACGTGGGAGATGCCCGGATGACCAGAGTGTACGCAGGCCTAGCCGCAGGGGTCGTTGCCGCCTTCCTGGGGTCCTCCGCCTGGTATGTGTTGCAGGGGCGCGCGGATGACGCGTTCGCCGACTGCCGACAGGGTCAGGTGGCCGGTGGCGATATCGGCGGCCCGTTTACGCTGATGAACACGGCGGGGCAGACCGTGACGGATGCGGAGGTGCTGAGAAAGCCGTCCCTGGTCTACTTCGGCTATACTTTCTGTCCGGACGTCTGCCCGCTGGACATGGCGCGCAATGTCGAAGCGGTCGATCTGCTTGCGGAACAGGGGATAGAGGTCACCCCGGTTTTCATTTCAATCGACCCGGAACGCGATACGCCCGATGCGCTGGCGGATTATGCGGCGAACATGCACCCGAAGCTGATTGCCCTGACCGGAAGTCCTGATCAGGTGAGGGCGGCGTCGCAGGCTTACAAGACCTTCTACAAGCGCCGCGAAACCGGTGACGAGTTCTACCTGATGGATCATTCGACGATGACCTACCTGATGTTGCCAGGCCACGGATTTGTAGACTTTTATCGGCGTGAAGCTAACTCGGATCAAATGGCAAAAAGCGTTGCGTGTTTCGTCAAAGCAAGCAACGCTGCAATGTGACGGTAGACAAAAGAGCAGGAAAGCCGAATGACCGAGGATCCCGCAGCCGACCTTGGGCCGGACCGCACCCTTCTGCTTGTCGATGACGACGAGCCCTTCGTGAAGCGCCTGGCCAAGGCAATGGAGAAGCGCGGCTTCCTGCCGGAAACCGCCCTGAGCGTGGCCGAGGGGCGGGCAAAGGCGATTGTGCGGCCGCCTGCATATGCGGTCGTAGACCTGCGGCTTGAGGACGGCAACGGGCTGGAGGTGATCGAGACCCTGCACGAAAAGCGCCCGTCCTGTCGCGTTGTGGTCCTGACCGGTTACGGCGCAATTGCGACTGCCGTGGCGGCCGTCAAGATCGGCGCGATCGACTATCTGTCGAAACCTGCCGACGCGAACGATGTGACGAATGCGCTTCTGGCGCGGGGGGCGACACTGCCCGAGCCGTCGGAAAATCCGATGTCGGCCGACCGAGTGCGGTGGGAGCACATCCAGCGCGTCTACGAGATGTGTGACCGCAACGTTTCCGAGACGGCACGCCGACTTTCGATGCACCGCAGGACGCTGCAGCGCATTCTGGCAAAGCGTAGCCCAAGATAATTAACCTTTCTTGCACTATCGCTTCATTCGACCTATTCAGAGCATGTCTTTATCCGAGGGGGATCAGACATTGAAAGTCGACTTGAATAGCCTATCCTTGAAAGAGCTGAAGGACTTGCAATCGCAGGTAGCAAAAGCGATTTCCGGATATGAAGACCGCCGCAAGCGTGAAGCCTTGGCGGAACTGGAAGAAAAGGCCAAGGCCCTTGGTTTTTCGCTGGCCGAACTGACGGGCGCAACGGCGGGTCGGAAACGGTCGCCGTCGGTTGCCAAGTATGCAAATCCGGCAAACAAGGCCGACACCTGGTCAGGCCGCGGACGCAAGCCGCGCTGGTTCTCGGAAGCCCTGGCCAAGGGGAAAAAGCCTGAGGACATGGCGATCTAGCGTCAGCGCTGGGAAGCCAGCCATTTCATGAAGGCCCGGGCCGCAGCGCGCTTTGGCCCGGGCAAGGTGACCATGAAATAGGCCGGCAGCTTTTCCCGGCTTTCGTGGACGATCCGCAATCGGCCTTCTGCCACGTCGGATTCGATCAGCGCCAAGCTTTCCACCACCAGCCCCAAGCCCTGCCGCGCCGCCGCCAATGCCAGCTCTTCGCTGCTGATATCGGTGCTGCTTAGCGAAGCAGGCTCTAGCCCGACCTGGCGCAAATAGGCGTCTTGCTCGGCCCAGTTGCGCGACAGGATCCAGTCCATCGCCGCCATTTCCGCGACGGTCGGGTCGCTGGTACCGATCAGTGAGGGCGCCCCGGCGATCACCAGACGGGCCGAGGTGAGATAGACGGTTTCAACCCCCGGCCAGTCGCCATTTCCGTAGCGGATCGCAAGGTCCATCCGTTCCCGGTGCAGGTCGACGACCTTGCTGTCGGGATGCAGCGACAGACCGATGTCGGGATGGGTTTCCCAGAAGTTCTTCAGCCGCGGCATTAGCCATTGCGCCGCGAATGTTGCGGTCAGGGTGATGCGGACCGGACGATCGGCCTCGCCCGCCCGTAGTGCCTCAAGCCCCCGCTGGATCGTGCCGAAGCCTTCGCTTAAGGACTGCGCCAACTGTTCGCCGTCGGCCGTAAGGCTGACCCCTCGCCCTTCGCGCTGGACCAGCGGGCGACCGAGCTGTTCCTCCAGCGCGCGGACCTGCTGCGCCACCGCCGCATGCGTCACGTTCAGGACGCGCGCCGCCTGGCTGAAGTTCCGCAACTCCGCCGTCGCCGCGAAGGCGCGCAGCGCGGTCAACGAAGGGATACTGCGCCAGTCGGTCGCCATATGATAGCCAGACTTACAGTTGCGAAGACTTCCTGAGTCGCATCATGGCCCCATTCATGGCAAAAGCAATCATCGAAAGCCGAAAAGGAGAAAGGCCATGTTGAATATCTTCGCCGACGCCCTGTTGCTTGCCACCCGTCTGGGCCGCAACTCGCAGGAGTATCTGCCGCACCACTATCCGCGCCGGTCCCCGCGTGAGTTCCAGGATGACGCCGGTCTGCGCACCGCCGATCACCTGCGGCACATGGGCCGCTGATGCCCGGTTCCTGTCAGCAGTCCGCAAGCAGTCTCGCCACCGTCGAGACATAGTCCGCCCGCACCTCTGCGGGCGGACGAAGCTTTATCTCCAGCCGGTGGATCAGCTCCGGCACGGGCCGCCCGAACAGCTTGTCGGCCTCCGCCTCCCGGAACCCCGCGATCCGCACTGCCTCTAGCCAAGCCGAAACCTTGTCCGCCGCCTTGATCGCCTTCTTGATCGGCGCAGGCAGCACCGCCGGCAGGCCAAAGCGCAGATGCATCGCCGCCGTCAGCCGTTCGTCCAGCGCCCCATAGCCCGGTCCGACCGCCGCCTTCACCGGGCTTATCATGTCGCCGATCACATACTCCGGCGCGTCGTGCAGCACCGCCGCCAGCCGCCACTTCGCCGCCGTCCCAGGGTTCCCGCGCGTGAAGATCTGTTCCACCAGCAACGAATGCTCGGCCACCGAGTAAGGCCAGTCGCCGCGTGTCTGCCCGTTCCAGCGCGCCACGAAGGCAAGCCCGTGGGCGATATCCTCGATCTCGATATCGACCGGGGTAGGGTCAAGCAGATCAAGGCGGCGGCCCGAAAGCATGCGTTGCCAGGCGCGGGGTTGTTTCATCTTCGGGCCTTTGTTGTCTGCGGTGCCGATCAATGCTATCTGCCCGCCCAACCAAGGATCAAGGAGAGCGCAAAGATGGCTGCGGATTACATCGTCAAGGACATCGCACTGGCTGATTTCGGCCGCAAGGAACTGACTATTGCCGAGACCGAGATGCCGGGCCTGATAGCCTGCCGTGAGGAATTCGGGGCTTCGCAGCCGCTGAAGGGCGCGCGGATCGCCGGGTCCTTGCACATGACGATCCAGACCGGCGTGCTGATCGAGACGCTGAAGGCCCTCGGCGCCGATGTCCGCTGGGCGTCGTGCAACATCTTCTCGACCCAGGACCACGCCGCCGCCGCCATCGCGGCCTCGGGCACTCCGGTCTTCGCCATCAAGGGCGAGACGCTGGAGCAGTACTGGGACTACACCGACAAGATCTTCCAGTTCGGCGGCGAAGGCGGGACCTGCAACATGATCCTCGACGACGGCGGGGATGCGACGCTGTACATCCTGCTGGGTGCAAGGGTCGAAGCCGGTGAGACCGACCTGATCGCCGTCCCGACCTCGGACGAGGAAGTTTGCCTCTTCAACCAGATCAAGAAGCGCCTTGCTGCCTCACCCGGCTGGTTCACTAAGCAGCGCGCCGCGATCAAGGGCGTATCGGAAGAGACGACCACGGGCGTCCATCGCCTGTACGAGCTTCACAAGAAGGGCCAGCTGCCCTTCCCGGCGATCAACGTCAATGACAGCGTCACCAAGTCTAAGTTCGACAACAAGTACGGCTGCAAAGAATCGCTCGTCGACGGTATCCGCCGCGCGACCGACACGATGATGGCCGGCAAGGTCGCCGTCGTCTGCGGCTATGGCGACGTGGGCAAGGGCTCGGCGGCGTCGCTGCGTGGCGCTGGGGCCCGCGTGAAGGTCACTGAAGTCGACCCGATCTGCGCGCTGCAGGCAGCGATGGACGGCTACGAGGTCACGCTTCTGGAAGACGAAGTCGCAAGCGCCGACATCTTCATCACCACCACCGGCAACAAGGACGTGATCCGCATCGAGCATATGCGCGCGATGAAGGACATGGCGATCGTCGGCAACATCGGCCACTTCGACAACGAGATCCAGGTCGCGTCCCTGCGGAACCACAAGTGGACGAACATCAAGGACCAGGTCGACATGATCGAGATGCCCTCGGGCAGCCGGATCATCCTGTTGTCCGAAGGGCGCCTCTTGAACCTTGGCAACGCGACGGGCCACCCGTCCTTCGTGATGTCGGCGTCCTTCACCAACCAGGTGCTGGCGCAGATCGAGCTGTGGACCAAGGGCAAGGACTACGCGCCGGGCGTTTACATCCTGCCGAGGGCGCTGGATGAAAAGGTCGCGCGGCTGCACCTGAAGAAGATCGGTGTGAAACTGACCGAGCTGCACAAGGACCAGGCCGACTACATCGGCGTCAAGGTTGAAGGCCCGTTCAAGTCGGACCACTACCGCTACTAGGATCATTGACGGTGCCGGGGGCTTTCAGAGAAGGCTCCCGGAGCCTCCCAGCGGTGCTTCGTCTTTCCGCCGCCGGGGAAACCGCGACCATCTTTCCCGTTGCCGTTTGATCACTTTGGCTTAAGCTTCGTCCCTGTCCGCGGGCACATTGCGGACCGGGACAGGTAACAGGAACGAGGATAAAATGGGTAAGAGAGACGAACTCATCGCGAAATACGCCGATGACCTGAAGAACAAGTGCAAGGTGACGCCGGACATGGCGCTGCTCACCAAGGTCACCATCGGCTGCGGCCCTTCAATCTACGACAATGACGCTTCGACCGTTGCCGCATCCGACAAGGACGAGCTGGAGCGGATCAAGGCCAATTTCCTGGTCAAGAAGCTGGGCCTGAAGGACGGCCCGAACCTGATGGAAGGCATCAACGCCGCCGTCGATACCTATGGCAAGTCCGAGCGCAACAAACTCCGCGCGGTGTTCTACTATCTGCTGGTCAAGCATTTCCGCAAGGAATCCGCCTACAAGCGATGCCCGGTCTTCGGGACAGCGCAATGGCCCGTACCGTAAGGTGCGGGCCTTTTGCTTTGGATGTGCCGGATTTGACTAAACGCCTCGGTACTTGCGCCTTGCCCGGTCGGGGGGATTCGAGGCACAAGGATGAAGTCAGGGCAGGATGCTCGGGACCCTATACAGATCACGCGGTGCTAAGGGGTGTACGCGTGGGTTGGATGGAGGGTCCCGTAGGGGTGCGGGGCCCTTCATTCCATTTCGATCTGCCGTTCGACTTGCTGTCAGCCGAACCCGTCAGAACAGCATCAGGACAAGTCCCATCAGTCCGCTGCCAATGATGATGTTGACCCCGTCGATCACCGTCAGCATGGCTTTGCGCTGTCCGAAGGCATAGTTCATCGCCACCCAGGGCAGAACGATGAAGGCACCGATCCCAAGCCCGGCGGTTAGGCCTTCCATGGCTGTGTCGATGGACGTCATCCCGAAGATGTGACGCATCATTCCTGCGGCCAGGATCATGCCCACAAGACCGATCACGAAAGGCATCTTGTCCGAAGCATTTGCGGGACGCCCGTCGGGGCCCAGCTTGATCTCGGCTGCGGCCATCCAGGGCCTGGACATCGACATGTACCAGACAGCACCAAAGGCAAAGGCTGCAAGGCCTGCGGCTACCACGTTGAGAAATTCCATGGCTGTCCCTTCCTGTTATTGTTGTCCCGAAAGCATGCCGCAAAACGGGAAATCAGGAAAGACGTGTGCCTGTTTCCAGTCCGGTCCGCCCTTGTCTGAATCAGTCAGACATGGACAGCGCGCTTATCGCTGTGTTTCTGTACGACCGATAAAGAACAGTGTTCGGTCTTGCCAGCGTGGCGTCACCGGACTGACGAAGCTGGGGGACTGCAATGGACCTGGGCCTGGAAGGCAAAATCATCGTCGTGACCGGAGGAGCCGCGGGCATTGGCGGCGCAATTTCGGAAGATCTGGCTGCCGAGGGCGCGGTGCCGGTCATCTTTGCTCGTCGTGCTCCAGATCCGGACTGGCTGGCTGGCCTGGGGCCACGGGCCAGCTGGGTCGAGGTCGAGCTGTCCAGCGATGAGCAGTGCCGAAGGGCCGTGGCAGAGACCAAGGCGCGCTATGACACCGTCTATGGTCTGGTGAACAATGCCGGGGTCAATGACGGTATCGGAATCGAAGCTGGACCCGAAGCGTTCCGGGCCTCGCTCGAGCGCAACCTGATCCACTACTACACGCTGGTCCACCTGCTGGCCGACGACATCAAGGCGTCGTCCGGGGCCATCGTGAACATCAGCTCGAAGACGGCGGTGACGGGGCAGGGGAACACTTCGGCCTATGTCGCGGCAAAGGCCGCCCAGCTGGGGCTGACCCGGGAATGGGCGGCCGCCCTTGCGCCGCACGGCGTCCGGGTGAATGCCGTCCTGCCCGCCGAAGTGATGACGCCGCTCTATGACCGCTGGATTCGCACCTTCGACGATCCTGAGGCCAAGCTTGCCGAGATCACCGCGCGCATCCCCCTTGGGCAACGCATGACCGAAGCCGCCGAGATCGCCGCGATGGTGGTCTTCGCCCTGTCGGATCGCGCGCGGCATCTGACGGGGCAATGGCTGTTCGTCGATGGCGGCTATTCGCATTTGGATCGGGCGCTGGCCGGGGTCGGCAAGTGAGGGCTCGTCACCAATGGGCCAAGGGAGGCTGTTGATCTTGTCGGAACGGTTGAAGGGAAAGCGGGTGCTGGTCACCGCTGCAGGCCAGGGGATCGG
>JBJTSJ010000492.1:0-6816 GCA_046076605.1 Tabrizicola sp. | reverse complement strand
GCTGGTGATCACCGATTCCATTGCGCCGACCGAACAAGTGAAGGCCGCGAAGAACATCCGCATCGTGCCCACCGCGCCGATGTTCGCGCAAGCCATCCTGAACATCTGGGGCGGCATGTCGGTCTCCAGCTTGTTCGAGACAGATACCCTCGTCCCCATCTACGAGGGCCTCTATCAGCGCACCGAGGTTGCGACGAACCGGTCGCTGGTGCCGGATGTCGCCTAGGGGCGGTGTTCGGCTTCCGGTGGCAGCCTTGCGTCCCACCACCGGGCCGCGACCGCCAAAGAAAACGGCCCGGGGCTCTCGCACCGGACCGTCTGGAGTGGTTGGGCTTTGATCAGCGAGATCACTGCTCGAAGGCGCCCATTTGGAACCGGCCGCCAAGCCAGTCTTCGAGGTGCCAGGTGGTCTGGACCATGCCGTCCTCGTTGAACTCGTGGATGTCGATGGTCATGATGGTGAACTCGCGGCCTTTGGCCGGGAAGCCTGCGAAGGGGCCGACCTGCTTGGCGGTGTAGGTCGAGCGGACGGCGACCTTGTTGCCCTCCTGGACGATGTCCTCGATCGTCAGCTTGCCCTCGGCGAAGGTGGCGGCAAAGCCCGGGATCTGCTTCTTGAAGCCCTCGCGGCCCGGCTCTTCGCCCGGGGCGGCAGGGATGTGGACCCAGTCCTCGGCGATGATCTGGTCTAGAAGGTTGGCATCGTTCGTGTTGAAGGTGTCGTAGAAAATGCGGATCCGTTCCTTGTAGTCGTCCTGGGCCATGGCGGCCCCGGCAGACAGCGACAGGGTGGTGGCAGTGACCAGGGCCAGCGTGGCGCGGCGGGTGATGGACATGGGTGTCTCCTTCCTTGGGTTGAGGGCGCCGGATCGGCGCCGCGCGTCCTGCGCGGCCCGGCGGACCGTTCGTGTTTCGGGTCGTCCTCGGGGGCCGCTGGTGCGATCAGGCGGGTCGCGGTCCGATGAGAGAAGGCCAGATCTTCACCTGCAGGAGATCATCCGACCGATTGTTGATCCTGTCTTTCGCGCTGCAACATGATCGCGTCCGTCTGCCTGGTTTCCAGGCTGCACGCCGGGACGCAGTGCAGGCAATAAGTTTGGGCGCGCCGGTTACCCGGCGCGCCCTGATGTCCTCCTCTGTCTGAAAGGGATCAGCTGATGCTGTCGAGGTAGCGGGCCACCAGGTCGGCGGTGGTGTGGGCAGCCGGGTCCAGCCCCAGCGAAGCCGCCATCTGCGCCTTGGCGGGCGTCACGATGCCGATGTCGTTTCCGGTGTTGCCGCCGTTGCTGCCGCCCAGGATGAAGGCGATGGCCTGGCGGTCACCCTCGTTGATCGCGTCCTGCAGGCGGATCATCTCGTTGACCGAATAGGTGCCGGGGGTCACTCCAACCAGACGGGCCAGCTGTTCGGCGCCTTTCGACGGGACGGCATCGCCAGACTTGTCGCTGCGCGAGACGCCGTCATTGCCCTGGCTCAGGATGAAGGCCTCGGCAGCCTTGTCGCCATCGCGGCGGGCGTCCTGCAGCTGGATCATCTGGGCCACGCTGTAGGCCCCAGGCGGAACGCCAACTTGCTTGGCCAGCTGTTCGGCGCCTTGGCCGGCGACGGCCATGCCAGCAAGTGGAGCGGTCAGGGCGACGACGGTCAGGGCGAGGATGGATTTCTTGAACATGATGTCTTCCTTTCTTTGCGGCCCCTCGGGGCACGGCAGGTTTCGAGTGAGCGATCCCGGTCGGTGCCGCACCATTGCGGACCGGAGGATCAGGTTGGGTTTCAGTCTTTCCCGGGTTCCGCTGGTGCCTTCCGGCGTCTTGCGTCCCGATGAGATGAAGTTAGGCGTTCATCGGGAAGAGATCATCGGGCGATTCGTTGATGGTCGATTTCGCCATGGGATATGATCGGGTGTCCTTCCTGATTGCTGTCGCTGTGGGAACGGTCACGGCAAACGGCTTGGCCCGGACGCCTGCGCCGCCTTGGTTTGGGCATGGATCCGGGCGGTTGCATGGAGCCACCCGAGATGGTCATGCACGACCTCGCAGGCGACTTCAGACCGGCGATTGGTTCCCGTTCAATTACGGGCAGCAACGCCCTTGTTGCGCGTGTCTACAGGGCGCTCGCCAAACAGCCGGCGGTAGGAGGCGGAAAAGCGGCTCCAGTCCGAAAAGCCGAATGTCGCAGCCACGTCGCCGATCAAGGCGTCTTTCGGAGCGACCTGCAGGGCCCGGCGCGCCCGGTGCAGCCGTTCCAGCCGCAGAAGCGATTTGGGGCCAAGGCCCGCCACCGCTGCGACGGCTTTCTCGGCCTGCCTCTTGGACAGATGCGATTCCATCCTGGGCGAACGCCACGTGCCGTAGTGCACCCAGAGTTGCGGTGGAGAAGCTATCGCGCCGCCCCTTGGCACAGCAAGGGACAGGCCGGAGGCGACCGAGGCAAGCAGGGCCTGGCCGATGATGTCCATATCCGCAGTCCCTTGCCCTGCGGCCAGGTCAAGGGCCGCGCGGACGTCACTGCGCAGGCGGGCGGCAAGGTCCGGGGCGTGATGCAGACGGGCGCTTGCGCCGTCGATCGAACCAAGCCGGTCGCCGATCACCGGGGCAAGCGCAGGGTGGGCCAGCAAGGCGTCACGCCGGATCGCAAGTGCAGCCACCCCGCCCCCGACCGGACTGCGCAGGGCAAGCGCGCCGCGTGGTGGCAGGATCAGCAGGTTGTCCGGGCCAAATTGCTGCCCGTTGGCGACAAACCTGGCCCCATCCGACAGGGTGATGCCAAGGGTGTAGCAATCTGCCGCCCCACCGATGTCTTGCAGCAGTGCCTAGTCACAGACTTCGACATGCAGTGCGACATCCGTGCCGAAGATGCCTGAAAGGAAGCGGCCCCGAAAGCGTCCGGGTGTCAGCTGCAGATAGCGCTGGTCATGGTGGACCAGACGTTCAGCCTGGGCGTCGAAATCGTCAAACGCTTCGTCCAGAAGCAGCGGTGATCTGCGCGTAACTGCATAAGGCGGCAGCCAAGGCAATGATAGGACTTGGTTTTCCATGTCTTCGCCGGGTTCGGCCCAGGGTGCGAATTGCGGTAACGGGCGGCGGCGCAGGTCGATAGACTTCGGCCAGAAGCGAACCTGCACGGGGGAACCAGACCATGAAACAGGGCTTTGCCGCAATCGGATTTGCTGTCCTGACCGCATTCGCCGCCCCGGCCCTGGCCGAGGATCGCTGGATGACCATTCCGCCAGTTCCGCCGATGCCGGACGCCGTCGAGGCGGGGGTGCTGCCGGTGAACGGGATCCAAGTGTATCATGCGGTCTACGGAACCGCCGAGGGGACGCCGATCCTTCTGATCCACGGCGGGCTTGCCCATGCCGACGTCTGGTCGGCCGTGGTCACCGATCTGATGACCGATCACCGGGTCATTGTCGCCGATACGCGCGGGCATGGCCGGTCCACCAATGACGGCAGCGCCTATACCTATGACCTGCTGGGGCAGGACTATCTGGCGCTGCTGGATGCGATGGGGGTGGACAAGGTCCACCTTGTCGGCTGGTCGGACGGGGCGAACATCGGCTATGTCCTGTCGCAGACCGCGCCTGAACGGCTGGCCAGCCATTTTGCCCATGCGGGCAATGTGACGCTGGAAGGTGTCGACCCTGCGGTGAACGAGAACGCTCTCTTTGGTGAATACATCGGCCTGATGGCCGCCGACTACGCGAAGATTTCGCCGACTCCCGATGGGTTCGATGCCTTCCTCGGCGCAGTCGCCACGATGTGGGGCACTTCTAAGCCCGGCGGGATGGAGGCCTTGCCGAACATCACCGTCCCGACCTTGGTTGTGCAAAGCCAGCATGACGAGGCGATCCTGATGTCCCATTCCGAAGAGATCGCGGCGACGATCCCAGGGGCTCGGCTGCAGGTTCTGCCCGATGTCAGCCATTTCGCTATAATGCAGGACCCGGCCGGCTATACCGCCGCCATCCGGGCCTTTGTCGACGGCCTGTAAGCGGAGTCGGCAAGACGGTGGCGGAGTGGCAAGCGGCAAGCGTCAGGCCGCCCCGAGCGGGCCGCCAAAGCCTTCCGGGCCGGCGAGGAAGTCCAGAAAGCTGCGCGTCTTGGCAGGCAGGTAGCTGCGGTCGGGGTAGATCGCCGACAAGGCCACGGTCGGGGCGGGCAGATCGGGCAGTATCCGCTCCAGCCGACCTGCGGCCAGATGCGCGCGGGCGGGAAGATGCGGCATGATGGCAATGCCCATGCCTTCAAGCGCCGCCTGAAACAGCACGGTCTCATTTGCGCTTTGCAGGACGGGGACCATGCGAGCTTCCGGGGCGTTCGGTCCAAGCCCAAGGCGGACGCGCCCCCCTGTGCTGATCGGACTGTAGGCCAGGAACGGCCTTCCGTTCAGGTCATCGACCGCCTGCGGGCGTCCGATCCGGTCCAGCAGTGCAGGCGCCGCCAGAATGTGGAAGGTCACATCGGTAAGCCGCCGCGCGATCAACCCTTCGTCGAGCGACGGGCTGACCCGCAGGGCCAGGTCATAGCCATCCTCGACCATGTTCACCTGCCGCCCGGATAGGTCAAGGTCGAAGGTCACCTCGGGATAGCGCGCGCGATAGGCGGCGAGCACGTGGATAAAGCCGGGTTCGGCCAGCCAGACCGGCAGCGACATCTTCAGCGTTCCGCGCGGGTCGATGGTCGATTGCGCCAGCCGCGCCCCCGCCTCGTCCAGCCCTTCGATCAGCGGGCGCACGGCGGCAAGGTAGATCGCCCCCGCCTCGGTCAGGCTGACACTGCGGCTGGTGCGGTTCAGAAGCCGCGCACCGACCTCGGCCTCGATGTGCTGGACGTGCTTGCTGGTCATCGCAGCCGAAATGTCCATGCGGTCGGCAACGGCGGCGAAGCTTTTCGCCTCGGCCACGGCGGCAAAGACCCGCAGGCTGAGTAGGCTGTCCATGATTTCCTCCTGATGAACCACGCCAGGCGACGGGCGGGGCTGAATTTTCCGGCAGGCAACGTAAAGGCGCCGACATTGCCGATCGATGCAGAATACCCCTGAAAAGCGCAAAGATCATCAACTGACAGGAAAGCCAGCCTTCACCCGCGCGCCAATGATCCGGGGCGGGGGACCGGGTATTTCTTGGGGCACAACAAACCGGGGCCCATGCCCCAGAACCCGAAGGGACAGACCATGACCATGACCTCGACCGCCTCTGCCACCCCCGGCCGCGGCTGGAACATTGCCATCTGGGGGGGCCAGATCGCCCTAGCGGGCCTTTACGCGATGGGGGCGTGGTTCCACTTCCTGCCCGCCGAAGAGGCCGCCAAGATGGGCGCGGTCTGGATGTCGGAAGTCCCGATCGCCCTGCCGCGCTTTATCGGCATCATGGAAGTGCTGGGTGTGCTTGGCCTGATCCTGCCCGCCGCGACCCGCATCATGCCGCATCTGACCGTCTGGGCCGCCGCTGGCCTGCTGGCGATCCAGGCGCTGGCCATCCCGTTCCATGCCATCCGGGGCGAGTTCGAGCCGCTGCCCTTGAACCTGATCTACGTGGTCCTCGCCGTGTTCGTCCTTTGGGGCCGGGCCCGCAAGGCGCCCATCGCGCCCCGCGCCTGATCCTTGCGAACAGGAGATCGACATGGACACGCCCGCCCTCGCCCTTGCCCGGCAACGCGCAGCCGACAACCTTCCCGAACGGCTGACCTGGGGCCCACTGACCCTGTCGGTCACCGACCTTGACCGCGCCGAAGTGTTCTGGACCGAAGTCGTAGGCTTCGTCCGTCGCCCCGAGTCGGGTCCGGGCCTCGCGCTCGGCACCCCGGACCGGACGCTGGTGGTGCTTGCTCCCGGCGCCACCAGCCCGGTCGCGAAGGGTTATGCGGGGATGTACCACGTGGCTTTCCGCATGCCGTCGCAGGCCGAGTTCTCGCGCCGGATGCAGCGCTTCATCGACCTCGGGGTTCCGTTTTCTCCCGTCGATCATCTAATGTCGAAGGCGGTCTACCTTTTCGACCCGGACGGTCACGGCATCGAGATCGCTTTCGAGACGCCGGAACGCTTTGGCCGGTTCAGCACGGACGGCGGACGTTTCACCATGGTCGACGCGGCTGGCCGCCCCCACAGCGGGCGCGAGCGGCTGGATCTTGTGGCGGAACTCGTACAGGCCAATGGCTCCGATCCCTCCCTTCCCCTGCACCGCGACGCGACGGTTGCGCATCTGCACTTGCATGTCCCCGCGCTGGATCCGGGCCTCGACTGGTTCGAGGCCCTGGGCTTTGCCCGCAACCTGACCCTGCCTGACTTCGGCATGGCTGACATGGGTGCGGGTGCACCTTATACGCACCGGTTGGCCATGAACCTCTGGGCTGGCCCCGGCGCGCGGCCCGCGCCGGTCAATTCGGCGAGCCTGCTGTCGTACCGGCTGGAGACCACCGACACCGGCACCTTCGCCGCCTCAAGAGTTCACCTAACGGAATCGTCAGGCTCGGGCGTTCTGACCGGGACCGATCCCGCGGGCGTCACCGTGACCCTTGCCCTGCGCGCGACCGAACACCAGAAGGAGGATGCGGCATGACCCTGCAAAACGCCAACGAGACGGCCCCCGCACCCTCGCTGCTGCGCGGCCTGGTCTATCCGTACGGCCTCTGGCTGCTCTTCGCGGTGCCCGCCATCGCCATGACCATGGCGATCTTTACCGCCGAAGAGCAGGCGGCGGCGATCCACGAGATGATCCATCCTTCAGGCGAGATGTCAGCGCGCTTCCTGATCATCGCAATGATGGCCACACCCTTGGCCATGCTGCTGCGCGGCTGGCGCGGGCCGCAGTGGATG
>JBJTSJ010000491.1:0-8035 GCA_046076605.1 Tabrizicola sp. | reverse complement strand
ATCAGCGCCAGCGCCTCGGCAGCTTTGTCCTCGGACCAGTCGTTGAAGCGTTTGACTTCGGCCACCGCCAGAAGACGCAGGCCAGCCGCACGGACCATGTCACCCGCCGCTTCCGGATCCATCCCGTCAAACAGCGGTTGGGGCAGGTCGTTGCGCACCTCGATCCCCACGCAGCCCAGACGTGCCGCAAGCCCCACCAGGTCGCGGAACGACATCCGCGCGACAGTCATGTGGTTCAGGGCGAAGGGGATCATGCTCGGCCTCCCAACCGAAACGGCTGGCGCTACCGTCTTCGCAGGAGGGCCTTGCGTCAATCAGCCTCGACGGCAATCCATCAGATGTGACGAAATCGCCGTTTCAAGCCTGATGCAATTCAATCAAACCGACTCCGGCAGGTACAGGTCAGGCGGCAGGAAATGCTGGCCCTGCACCGGGCGAATGCCCTCCTCCAGTGCCTGGCCAGCCAGACTGACCAGGTCGCGGCACAGCCTTTGCAGCGGCGTCCCGATCGCCATTGTGACATGACGGGTGACCAGCGCCGCGCGACTTTCTGGCGTCAGCTCGTTCACCACAAGCGCAACCTCGCCTGGCGCCCGCGCCTCGCGCACGGCGGCAATCGCGCCTTCCATTCCGCCCCCAGCACAATAGATCCCACGCAGATCCGGATGGCGCGACAGAAGATCCAGCGTCGCCTCGTAGGTCAGTTGTCGGGTTTCCAGATTGATCAGAGTGTCCAGAACCTGGAAATGCGGCGCGTGTTCCCGGAAGTAGCTCCTGACCCCGGTTTCCCGCAGCTCATGGCCGTGCCAGCGATAGCCGCCGACGAAGACGGCGATCTTGCCCGGCTGGTGTGCCGCAGTGGCAATCATGTGGGCGGCAATGCGGCCAACCTTCAAGTTATTGAGGCCAATATAGTTTTGCCGGACCCCCTGGGCGAAGTCATTCAGCAAGGCAAAGCACGGAATACCTTTGGTGTTCAGTCGCATCACCGTCTCGGTGACTTCGGGATGCGTCACTGCAGTGGCCGCTATGGCATCGACCCGCCCAACCATACCCTCCATCAGAGAGGTGAAATCCTTCGGAGACTGCGAGGCAGCAAAGGCGACCTGCAGCGTCGCGCGAACCCCAGTCGCTTGCGCGACGGCCAGCTCTGCTTCGGCCTTGAACTGCTGGTAGAAGGATTGCCGTTCCTTGTGCAGGACCAGGCCCAGCCGAAGGCGCATCAGGTCGGCCTGCACGCGCTGCCCGATCAGGGCCGCTGCATGATAGCCAACCGCCCGCGCCGCGTCATAAACCTTGCGTGCCGTCTCTTCGCGCACCTTTTCGCGCGCGTTCAGAACGCGATCGACTGTGGCGGTCGATACACCCGCCTCGCGGGCAACGTCCTGGATCGTGGAACGGCTGGCCATGATTTCCTGACGAAAACGCATCAAACTTGGACCAAAGCATGATGGACCCTGACGAAACCCGCAAGCCCCAGTCTTGGTGATTGCGCAGCCTTGCCCTTATCCATGGCGGGCGGGCTGCAAAGCCGCAGACACGAGAGGACGGGACATGGGAAAGCGCGACTACAGCCCCTTTGGCGCTGACGCAAAGCGCGCGGTCGAAACCGGGCTTACGGCTGCAGAGTGGTACCACACCGAGGTTCCGCGCAAGGTGATGAAGGACCTGATGGCCCGCAGCGACACCCCGGCGATCCGCGACACGATCATCCTCTATGGCAGCATGATCGTTCTGGCCGGCATCGGCATCGCGCTTTGGCCATCCTGGTGGTCCGCGCCGTTCTGGCTGGCCTACGGGGTCCTCTACGGCTCGGCTTCCGACTCGCGCTGGCACGAATGCGGTCACGGCACTGCCTTTCGTACGCCGTGGATGAACAACGTCGTCTACCAGATCGCCAGTTTCATGATCATGCGCAACTCCGCCACCTGGCGCTGGAGCCATGCGCGGCATCATTCCGAAACTTACCTTGTGGGCCGCGACCCTGAGATCGCCGTGATGCGCCCGCCAGAGGTCGCCAAGCTGATCCTGAACTTCTTCGGCATTCTCGACGTGATCGCCTTTGTTCCCAGGATCATTCGCAATGCCATCTCGGGACCCACGGCAGAGGAACGGACCTATGTCCCCGAAAGCGAATGGGGCAAGGTGCAGCGCGTCGCGACCGTCCACGTTGCGATCTATGTTGTGACGATCCTGTCGGCGGTCGCCTGGGGCTCGGCCCTGCCACTGATGGTGATCGGCCTGCCCCGGATGTACGGCGCTTGGCACCATGTGATGACCGGCCTGCTTCAACATGGCGGATTGGCAGACAATGTCGTCGACCACCGGCTTAACAGCCGCACTGTCTATATGAACCCAATCAGCCGCTTCATCTACTGGAACATGAACTATCATGTCGAACACCACATGTTCCCGATGGTCCCTTACCACGCCCTGCCCCGGCTGCATGAGGTCATCAAGGACGACTTGCCGCCACCCAACCGGTCGATCGCCGAAGGGTTTCGCGAGATGTGGCCGGCGATCAAGCGCCAGGTCCTGAACGAGGACTACTTCATCAAGCGCGATCTGCCGCCCGGCGCAAAGCCGTACCGCGAGGACTTCCACCAATATGTGCCGGGCCTGATGCGCCCCGCCGCTGCCGAGTGAGGACACCACATGCCCTGGATTGACGCCTGCGCCACCTCTGACGTGGACCAAGAAGACCTGATCCGCTGGGATCACGCGGGGAACACCTTCGCCATCTACCACGCACCGGACGGAGCGTTCTTTGCGACCGCGGGCCTGTGCACGCATGAAAATATTCATCTCTGCGATGGTCTTGTGATGGGTCACCTGATCGAATGCCCAAAGCACAACGGCCAGTTCGACTATCGCACTGGTGAGGCGATGCGCACCCCCGTCTGCGTGAACCTGAAAACCTTCCCGGTAAAGGTCGAGGGCGAACGCGTCTTCGTCGAGGTGGAATGATGGCACCGCCCACCGTCAAGGACCTGCTTGATGCCCGTGGCCAACATCAGTTCGCCATGCTGCGCGTCGAAACGCTGGAGGAAGCCGAGGCCGCTGCCCGCGCGGGCGTCGAGCTGCTTTCTGTGCCCCCCGCGATGATCTTGGACCGCCGCTTCCGCGATATGGCGCCCGATTGCTTTGCCTTCCCCGGCGACAATTTTTATGAAATCGGCGGCACCGACGATTTCCTTCGTTGGGCCTTCCCGCTCTACAAGCACGGGGCGGATGCCTTCTATTGTTCAGGCTCGCTCGCGACCGTTCGGGCGATGGCTGACCACGGGCTTCCGGTTTGCGGCCATGTCGGGTTGATTCCCTCGAAACGCACCTGGACTGGGGGCTTCAAGGCTGTCGGCAAGACGCTAGAGACGGCGAAGCTGGTCTGGAGTCAGTGCAAGGCACTGGAGGCGGCAGGAGCCTTCGCCGTCGAGATCGAAGTGGTGCCGCACGCGATCACCAGGGCGATTGCCGAACGGACGGGCCTTTTCCTGATCTCGATGGGTGCCGGCTCATCCGGACACGCGCAGTATCTTTTCTCGGATGATGTTCTCGGTCAGAACCGGGGCAAGATCCCGCGCCATGCCAAGGTCTATGCGAACTTCGCTGCCGAATACGACCGATTGCAGGAAATGCGCATCGCGGCCATGGGGCGTTTTGTGGCGGATGTTCATGACGGTGACTATCCGGCGCCGCAGCATGTTGTCGATTGTGACGCCGACGTTGTGGAGGCGTTCCGGGACTGGCTGGACTTCGGGGCGCCGACTCATTGATTGTGCATGCCCTGCGTCAGCGATGGCGGCGCAAACGGCAATCGGCCGGGAGGACACGTAGCTCCGGTCAGAGCCGGTTCACTCCGTCACAGCCTGCTGAACCTGCCAAGGGTCTCTTCGATTCCGCTACCGCTTCAGCATCGGCGATTGCCTGAGAAGATGGCCCAACCGCGACTTCCAGCTGGGGGTTAAATCAAACATGCCCTTGTTTCGTTTTGCTTCCTAGAAGCAGACGGTCGTCTGCCGAACAAGTTTGCAGACCAAGACTTGCAGTCGCGCACATGTGCTGGACACCCCATCAGGAAGCTTCGGGCTCCCGCTTTCGACCAGCTTTATTTGCATCGGCAATCCTGATACGAAACCGGAGTGCCTGACCGTGAGATGCCATGACCAATCAGATTCTTGTCGTCGACCCCCTGGAGCGCCAGGACATTCTGCGCAGCCTTGCCAGCGAAGTCCGCGCGCGAATGCTTGAGCATCTGACCCGGAATGGCCCTCGGAACGTCAATCAGATTTCGGAAGATCTCGACCTTCCGCAATCAACGGTGTCTTCCAACATCCAGATCCTGGTGGACGCAGGGCTGGTGCAGACTCGGTCGGAAAAGGGCCGCAAGGGTAGCCAGAAGATCTGCCATTCGACCTTCACCGAGCTTCTGATCGCGTTCAAGGACCCTCCGCCTTCGCAGCTTTCAGACGCGATCGAGGTCGCGATGCCCATCGGGCTTTACACGCGCTGCGAAGTCTCGGCGCCTTGTGGCCTCTGTTCGGGCGACGGTGTGATCGGGCTGCTTGACGTGCCAGATACCTTTCTTGACCCCGACCGGATGCGCGCCGGGTTGTTGTGGTTTACCAGAGGGTTTGTCGAGTATCAGTTCCCCAACAACGCCAAGCTGGCGGGCAGCGCGGTGCGGTCCCTGGAATTGGTGATGGAACTGTCTTCCGAGGTTCCGGGAACCTCCAAGGACTGGCCATCGGACATCACCGTCGCCATCAACGGGCGCGAGATCGGCACCTGGACCTCGCCCGGCGACTACGGTGACAAGCGCGGCAAGTTCACGCCCGACTGGTGGAAGCTTGCCGGGTCGCAATACGGCGACCTGAAGCGCTGGGAAGTGACCGCTTCCGGCACCTTCCTTGACGGGCAGCGCGTGTCGGACTGTTCGCTGCAGGACCTTGAACTGAACGACCACCGCTCGATCCGCGTGCGCATCGGGGTGAAAGACGACGCGCGGCATCCGGGTGGTATGAACATCTTCGGCCGCGGTTTCGGCAACCACGACCAGGACATCACCCTGCGCCTGCGCCGGGCCTGACCCCACCTTTTCGCTTGACGGACTCTCCCTGGCTCGGCAACCATACCGGAAAATCTGGTACAAACCGGAACTGCGGATTCGCATCATCCGGACGGGAGGAGAATGATGAAGGCCAAGGTGACGGCGCACAGCGCCTATACGGTCGCGGACATCGACAAGCGGTTGTACGGGTCCTTTCTGGAACATCTTGGCCGTGCGGTCTACACCGGCATCTATGAGCCCGGCCATCCGACCGCCGATGCGGAAGGCATGCGCCGCGACGTGATCGATCTGGTCCGCGCCATCGACACACCGATCTGCCGTTATCCCGGCGGCAACTTCGTCTCCGCCTACAACTGGGAGGACGGGATCGGCCCCAAGGACCAGCGTCCGAAACGGCTCGACCTTGCCTGGCGCACGACCGAGACGAACCAGGTCGGCATCCACGAATTCGCTGACTGGGCGGAAAAGGCCGGGACCGACATGATGCTGGCCGTGAACCTCGGCTCGCGCGGCCTGGACGAGGCGCGGAGCTTCGTCGAATACGTCAACCACAAGGGCGGCACTTACTGGTCGGACCTGCGGGCGAAGAACGGCCGGAAAGAGCCGTGGAACTGCCGCCTCTGGTGCCTGGGGAACGAGATGGACGGCCCCTGGCAGGTCGGCCACAAGACCGCCGGGGAATACGGGCATCTGGCGAACGAAACCGCCAAGGCGCTGCGCGGCCTCGACCCGACGCTGGAGCTTGTCGTCTGCGGCTCCAGCCACTCCAACATGCCGACCTACCCGCAGTGGGAGGCAACGGTGCTGGAGGAAACCTACGACCAGGTCGACCACATCAGCCTGCACATGTATTTCGAGAACTACGAGAAAAACTCCAACGAATTCCTTGCCTTGCCGCAGAAGCTGGATACCTACATCGGCACGGTGGCGGGGATCATCGACTATGTGAAGGCCAAGAAACGGTCGAAGCGGCAGGTCACCATCAGCTTCGACGAATGGAACGTCTGGTATCACGAACGCAAAGCCGACGCCGAGCGGATGCGGACCTGGGACTGGCCCGAGGCGCCTGTCCTGCTGGAAGACCAGTACAACTTCGAGGACGTCCTCCAGGTCGGCTGCATCCTCAACACCTTCATCCGCCGCGCGGACGTGGTGAAGATCGCCTGCATCGCGCAGTTGGTGAACGTCATCGCGCCGATCATGACCGAACCGGGTGGCCCGGCCTGGCGGCAGACGATCTACTGGCCCTTCCTCTTCGCCTCGAAGAACGGGCGCGGCACGGCGATGCAGCTGGCGGTCGAGGTTCCGACCTACGACGCCGATGCCGCCGCCGGCGTCCCGTGGCTCGACATCGCGGGTGTCCGCAATGACGACGCAGGCACCGTGACCTTCTTCGCCGTCAACCGTAACGGGCAGGAACCGATGGAGGTTGACCTCGCCCTTGATGGCTTCAACGCTAAGACCGTCGAGCACACGCTCATCAAGCACACTGATCTTGAGGCGCGCAATTCCAAGACCAACCCCGACAACGTCGCCCCGCAGAAGGGCAACGGGGCCAAACTTTCTGGCAAGGGCCTGCACCTGACCCTGCCGCCACATTCCTACTCGATGATCCGGGTTAGGCTATAAGTATCTAAGTTTCGGATACGTATCAGGTTTCGATTGATCGAATCGGGAAAGCGGATACGCTTTCCTGCGGAGGACACGGCGAACCGCGCCGGGAAAAGGGAGGATAAGATGACCATAAGTGGAATGCTGAAGGCCGCCATCGTCGCCACCATCGGTTTTGCCGGGGTGGCCCGGGCGGAAGAGACTGTCGTCTGGTGGGATTTCCTGGGCGGCGGCGACGGCGTGCGGATGAAGAAGATGATCGAGGACTTCAACGCCGCCCACGCCGGCGCAATCAAGATCGACGCGACCACGCTGGAATGGGGCACCCCGTTCTATGCCAAGGTGCAGACCTCGGCCGCTGTGGGCGAGGCGCCGGACATCATGACCTACCACGCCAGCCGCATCCCGTTGGCCGTGCAGCAGGGCATCCTGCAGGAAATCACCGCCGATGACTGGACGGCGATGGGCCTTGGCCAAGGCGACTTCGCGGCGGCCACCTGGGACGCGGTGACGATCGACGGCAAACAGTATGCGGTGCCGTTGGATACCCACCCGATCGTCCTTTACTACAACAAGGACCTTCTGGAAAAAGCCGGGATGCTGGATGAAAACGGCAAGCCCAAGGGCCTGGACAGCCGCGAAGGCTTTACCGCCACCCTGCAGGCGCTGAAGGATTCAGGCGTCAAGTTCCCGCTCGGCTCAGTCACCGCCGACGGCAACTTCATGTTCCGCACCATCTATTCGCTGATGGGTCAGCAGGACGGCCAGCTGATGACCGACGGCGAATTCCTGGCGGGCGACAACGGCGACAAGCTGGTGAACGCGCTTTCGGTCCTGCAGGACTGGACGAAGGCGGGCCTCCAGTCGACCTACACCGACTACCCGGCGACCGTCGCGCTTTTCACCAGTGGTGAGGCCGCGATGATGATCAACGGCGTGTGGGAGGTCCCGACGATGACCGACCTCAACGCGCAAGGGAAGCTGTTCAACTGGGGCGCCGTGGAACTGCCGGTGATCTTCGACCATCCGTCGACCTATGCCGACAGCCACTCCTTCGCGATCCCGGCGAACCAGGGCAAGGAGGTGACGCCCGAAAAGCGCGCCGCCGTCCTTGAGGTGATGAGCTGGATCTCGAAGAACTCGCTCTTCTGGGCCACTGCCGGCCATATTCCGGCCAACGGCGCCGTCGTCGCCTCGGCGGAATACAAGGCGATGGAGCCGAACGCGACCTACTCGACCCTGACGGCGAACATGATCTTCGACCCGAAATCCCCGCTTGCCGGTGTTGCCGGGCCGATCTTCGACGTCATGTCGACCTACTTTGTGCCGACCCTGAACGGCGAGATGGACCCCGCG
>JBJTSJ010000490.1:0-5959 GCA_046076605.1 Tabrizicola sp. | reverse complement strand
CCATGCAGATGGTCGCGGCGGCAAAACTGCGCCGCGCCCAGGAAGCGGCCGAGGCCGCCCGTCCCTTCGCCGAACGGATGACGTCGGTCATGTCGGCGCTGGCTGCGGGCGTGGGCACCGGGGAAGGCGCACCGAAGCTTCTGGCCGGGAACGGCAAGGACCAGGTGCATCTTCTGGTGGTCATGACCAGCGAGCGCGGCCTGTGCGGCGGCTTCAACTCGTCGATCGTCAAGCTGGCCCGGACCCGGGCGAACGAGCTGGCGGCGGCGGGCAAGACGGTGAAGATCCTCACCGTTGGCAAGAAGGGCCGTGAACAGCTGCGCCGCGACTGGGGCCAGGCGTTCGTGGGTCACGTGGACCTGAGCGAAGTCAAGCGCGTGGGCTATGCCAATGCGCAGACCATCGCGCGGGAAGTCATGGCGGCCTTCGAGCATGGCGAAGCCGATGTGGTCACGATCTTCTACAACCGCTTCCAGTCGGTGATTTCCCAAGTCCCGACCGAACAGCAGGTGATCCCGGCCAAGCTTGAAGCCGCCAGCGCTACCGCGCTGTACGACTATGAACCCTCGGAAGAGGCGATCCTCGCCGACCTTCTGCCGCGCGGCGTGGCCACGCAGATCTTCACCGCCCTTCTGGAAAACGGCGCCTCGGAGCAGGGCGCGCGGATGTCCGCGATGGACAACGCGACCCGCAACGCAGGCGACATGATCAACCGGTTGACGATCCAGTACAACCGGAGCCGTCAGGCCGCGATCACCAAAGAGCTTATCGAAATCATTTCGGGCGCCGAGGCGCTCTGACGAACCCGGAGTAGACAACAATGGCAAAAGCCCCGAAAGCCTCTGCTGGCGCTGGCAAGGTGACCCAGGTCATCGGCGCGGTCGTCGACGTGCAGTTCGACGGCGCGCTTCCCGCGATCCTGAACGCGCTAGAAACCGACAACAACGGCAAGCGTCTGGTCCTGGAAGTGGCCCAGCACCTTGGCGAAAACACCGTCCGCTGCATCGCGATGGACGCATCCGAAGGCCTCGTCCGCGGTGCTGCGGTCAAGGACCTTGGCGCTCCGATCTCGGTCCCCGTGGGTGACGCGACGCTCGGCCGCATCCTGAACGTCATCGGCGAGCCGGTGGACGAAAAGGGCCCGGTCGTGGCCAAGGAATCGCGCCCGATCCACCAGCCTGCGCCCGCCTTCAGCGAGCAGGCGACGGAATCGCAGGTGCTGGTCACCGGCATCAAGGTCATCGACCTGCTGGCGCCTTACGCCAAGGGCGGCAAGATCGGCCTCTTCGGCGGTGCGGGCGTGGGCAAGACGGTTCTGATCATGGAACTGATCAACAACATCGCCAAGGTGCACTCGGGCTATTCCGTGTTCGCGGGCGTGGGTGAACGGACCCGTGAAGGGAACGACCTGTACCACGAAATGATCGAATCGGGTGTTATCAAGATCGACGACCTGACGGCATCCAAGGTGGCGCTGGTCTACGGTCAGATGAACGAACCCCCGGGGGCCCGTGCCCGCGTTGCGCTGACCGGCCTGACGCTGGCCGAGCAGTTCCGCGACCAGTCCGGGACCGACGTTCTGTTCTTCGTCGACAACATCTTCCGCTTCACCCAAGCCGGTTCGGAAGTGTCGGCGCTGCTGGGTCGTATCCCTTCGGCCGTGGGCTACCAGCCGACGCTGGCGACCGACATGGGCGCGCTGCAGGAACGCATCACCTCGACCAAGGCGGGCTCGATCACCTCGGTGCAGGCGATCTACGTTCCGGCCGACGACCTGACCGACCCCGCGCCGGCCACGTCCTTCGCCCACCTCGACGCCACGACGGTTCTGTCGCGCGCGATCTCGGAGCTTGGGATCTACCCGGCGGTGGACCCGCTCGACTCGACCTCGCGTCTTCTGGACCCGGCGGTCATCGGGGAAGAGCACTACAACGTCGCCCGTTCGGTGCAGGGTATCCTTCAGCGCTACAAGTCGCTGCAGGACATCATCGCGATCCTTGGCATGGACGAACTGTCCGAAGAGGACAAGCTGACCGTGGCCCGCGCCCGGAAGATCCAGCGCTTCCTGTCCCAGCCGTTCGACGTGGCGAAGGTGTTCACCGGCTCGGACGGTGTGCAGGTTCCGCTGGAAAAGACCATCGCGTCCTTCAAGGCGGTGGTGAACGGCGAATATGACCACCTGCCGGAAGCCGCCTTCTATATGGTCGGCGACATCGACGAAGTGAAAGCCAAGGCTGCCAAACTCGCGGCAGCTGCGGCGTAAGGGGGCGACATGGCAACCAGCACGGTGCAATTCGACCTGGTCAGCCCGGAGCGTCGCCTGGCGTCGTTCGCGGCGACCGAGGTGCAGATCCCCGGCGCGATGGGTGATCTGACGGCGATGGAGGGTCATGCGGCCACCATCACCTCGCTGCGGCCGGGCGTGCTGCGCGTGGTCGCTGCCGATGGCATGAAGGCCTATATCGTCACCGGTGGCTTTGCCGAGATCAGCGCCACTGGCGTTTCGGTCCTGGCCGAGCAGGCGGTGCCTCTGAACGAGCTGACCCCTGCTGCGCTGGACGCGCTGGTGGCCGACGCTTGCGAGGCGGCTGCCGTCAACTCGGACAAGGACGCGGCTGACAAGGCGGTGGCCGACCTTTACGCGATGCGGGCCGCTGCGGGCATCTAAGCCTTCAGGCCGTGTTCGGATGATACAAAGACCCCGGGTGCGCCCGGGGTCTTCTTCTTTTGGGGCTTGCCGAAAGCTAGGCGTCGACGGGCTCGGCCTCGCCCACGGGGCAGCAGCGGTACTCCTGGCTTTTCTCCAGAAGCTCGATCTTCTTGGCCAGAAGCTTGTTTTCCAGCGCCTTCCGCTCCAGGTCGAGCGCGATCGACTTCTCGCGGCTGTCCTCGCAGGTGTTGCAGCGGTGGAGGCAGCCTTTGACCACAATGCCTTGCGTCGGCAGGCAGAACGTCCGCTCGAAGTTCAGCTCTGCCGCCAGCTTGGCGCCGACCTGATCCGAGCCGACCTGGGCCAGAACGCCTTCCTTGACCAGATCGGCGTCGACCTTCTTCAGCACGGCATCCTGCGCCTCGATGGCGAGGGGTTGGGTGGCGATGGCGACCCGGAACGGCGTCAGGACAGGGGCGAAGCCGCCGACGCTGCCGATCCCGTTCGGCGCCCCAAGCACATTTGCCTGCTGTGCCGCGGCCGAAGTGCGGCCTTCGGTCTGCACAGAAATCCGCCCGGCCTGGGTCGCAAGGATGCCCGCAGGCAATACCTTGACCCCGGTCCCCGGCCGCACGGGACGCGCCACGACCGAGCTGTCGCCCGCAGCATCGACGACCCGGCGCAACACCGATACCACACGGAACTTCAGCGTCTGCTGCTTGACCAGCTGATAGGCGAAGTAGGTGACGGCATGGCACTCGTTCTTGTTCTCGAAGGTGCGGGTCGAGGCCTCATAGGCGTCCTCGCTTTCGCCTTCGGTATGGGTCCGGCTTTGCACCTCGCCCATCTGCACAGCATTGGCCGCCCGCGTCGACTGCACCGACCGGTCGTGCGAGGTCCGCACATGGTTGGACAGCTCCCGCATGAAGGACGAAGCGCTGCGCGAGTTGAAATTGCCCTCGACATTGACGCTGCCGCCCCCGGCAAAACCGATGGAGGCATAGGAGGCGTCGACATCCGTCTCGAAATCCGAATGCGAGGAGGATTGCGACGACCCGCGGTCGGTTGCCGTCAGATCCGAGGCGTAACGGTCCATCGCCCGCATGTAGTAGGTCTCTTCCGAGGACTGTTCGTGCCGGTAGCTGACCTTCGATTCGGAATCGTAGGTATAGCGGGTGTTGCGGGTAGAGTTGAACAGCCGGACCTTTTCGCCCGGCAAGAGGGTGGTCGAATAGACGACGTCGCCCAACGAGAGCGGGCCAGGGCAGCGTTCCAGCTCGGCGACAATGATGATTTCGACCGGGATGTCGGTCTGGCGGTTGGTAAGGCGGTATGAGAACCGCAGCCGTTCGCAACAGGGTTCCTTCGTCACCTCGGGACAGCAGGGCAAGTCATTGATGGAAATGGTTTCGTGCTCCATGTGAAGCTCTCCGTGAAAACGTGGGGTTCGAAAAAAGGCCTCTTGCTGGACAGATGGCTGAAATTGCCCGTGCGACCAGAAGAGGAGACCAGCTTAGCACGAGTCGCCTTTGGCGCTAAGTAACGCAAACCCCATGTCGGGTGGCCTGGGGGGAAGATCGGCTGCTTCTGGCCGCTACGCCCCTTCAACAAGCCATTTCCTGCCGGCAGGGCAGATGAAACCGGACCGGGTCGGCCCTAGCATTTTTCTGGCCCTTTCCAGAAAAATAGGCATCATTGCCCATGGGGTTGGGTGTTGGGTTTGTGATGCGACGGTTTTCAGGTGCTATTGGTGTCCAGCAAGGTACGAGAATTCTGTTTTCCGACTTTGCGCATGATGGCGCGATGTGGACCGGTTCAGGTCCGCGCGAAGTGCGCCAGACACAACCGTTCAGCGAGCCCTTTCAGTCCCCGCCCGTGGTAAGCGTCGGTATCTCGATGTGGGACATCGACCAGAAGACCAATTCACGGGTCGACGTCAGCGCCGAAAACGTCACCGCCAGCGGCTTTGACATCGTGTTTCGGACCTGGGCCGATACCCGGATCGCGCGGATTCGGGCCGACTGGATTGCGATTGGTCAGGCGCGCGACGAAGATGACTGGGATGTCCGCTAGCGCTCGTCCGGCGTCCGGATGATCCGCTGCGCAATCCAGACCGACAGGGCAAAGACCGCCAGCCCGGCCAAGAGATCGACGAGGTGGTGTCCGCCATGGGTCAGCGTGGCCGGAACCATCGCGACGTTGACCGCTGCCAGGGGCAGGAAGGCGAAGGTACCGCGGACAAACCAGACCACCATCAGCGCCATGATCATGTGGTAGGACGGAAAGGCGACAACGCCGGTGATGACTTCGGGGCTGATCTGGCGCGGGCCGACTTCGACCAGGCCCTTCAGGTACTTGCCATAGGCCGGGTCGAAGTAGAGGCCGGTCGCCAGGCGGTCCGTCTCGGGGATCGACTGGAAGGCCGAGGGGCCGACCGAGGGGATGACCCACCAGATCGCGACCGCGATCACAAGGGTGATGATGCCCACCAGCAGGAAGCGGTGCAGGACAATCTCACGCGACAGCGCCGACAGCAGCATGATGGTCAGGAAGATCTGTACCAACGAGGAGTGGTAGACATATCCAAGCACGGTAGAAAAGCCCGGGTACTGGGCCAACCATGCGACTGCGGTTGGCCAATGATAGCCAAGCAGTGCATCCGCCTGAATCAGCAGCGGGTCGATCAGCAGATTCGGCAAGGGGAACAGCGCGAAGATGAAGATCGACGAGACGGCGGTGAACCCGGTGAAGATGGCCGCGCCGATCAAGGCCAGGGCCACACGCGGGGCGGATTTGGCGTGCCGGACGTAGGCGCCGATGGCTGCAAGGCCAAGGGTCGCGAAGTAGCCACCGATGAAAGGCGGCCAGTTGACCTGACGCTGCATCAAAACTGCCAGCAGAACGGCGAGGAGCCCGATGATCGCGATGAAACCCAGCATCCGCGCCTCGGTCGGCAGCAACCGGAAAAGCCGGTTTGATCCCTGTCCTGCCATCGCAGCCCTTGACCACATGTGACGCACGCCCATTCCAGACTGGGACCCGCATCTTGCGCGGGTCCGCAACAATCAGTGGGCTACAGGAAGATTGGGTAGACTTTATGGCAATTCCAGCACCGTTTCGCGTCAGCTGCGCTGATAGAGGCCCTCGTAGATCGGGACCAGGGTATCGGTCTCGAACAAGCTGGAGACCGACATGCCGCCCCAGATGTTCAGGATGGCTTGCGCGAACATCGGCGCGGTGGGCACGATGCGGATGTTCTTCGCGGCCTTCACTTGTTCGGTCGGCGCAATGGAATCGGTGATCACCAGC
>JBJTSJ010000489.1:0-4280 GCA_046076605.1 Tabrizicola sp. | reverse complement strand
TTCATGGGTTGGCCCCGGCGTGGGTTGGGGCGGTTGTCAAATTGAGCGCCCTTCGGCGCGAGCCTTTTGTCTCGCCGCTTTGCGTGAGGGACGCAAAGCGGCTCGGGTTTGCCTCCGGCGGGGATACTTCCGGACAGATGAAAGTCTGGAGTTGGTCTGGAGGCATGCGCGTCATGCCGGCGCCTTCTCGGTCAGGCCGTAGGCGGTGCGCATCAGGGTGGATTCGTCGGCGTCCTTGGCGTCGATCACATCCACCACGCGGCCGTTGAAGATCACCACGGCGCGGTCGCAGGCAAGGCGGATCTCGGCGAGTTCCGAGGTGTAGAAGAGGACCGCCGCGCCCTGGTCGGCAAGGTCGCGCACCAGCGCGTAGATCTGCCGCTTGGTGCGGATGTCGATGCCGCGCGTGGGGTCGAAAAGGAGGAGCGTCTGCACCCCCTTGGCGATCCAGCGGGCAATGGTGACTTTCTGCTGGTTGCCACCCGAAAGCCTGCGGACCTCACCTTGAGCGCGGGTGTCGATCTGCAACGTCTCGATGGCTTGACCGACCTTCGTCGCTTCCTCGCCCATCCGGATCGCGCCCCAGTTCTTGATGCGGGCCAGCAGCGGTACCGCGATGTTCTCCCGGACGGAGCGGGACATCAGGAGCGCATGCGCGCGGTCGCCGGGGACGAGGGTGAGGCCGGCTGCGATGGCGTCGGCGGGGTGGTGGAAGGTCTTCGGGCTTCCGTCGACCTCGACCGTCCCGGCGCTGGCGCGGCGGTTTCCAGCGAGGACGTCGAAGAGTTCGTCCTGGCCCTGGCCTTCGAGGGCGACGACGCCCAGGACCTCGCCCTTGTGGAGGTCGAAGGAGACGTCGGTCAGGCGGGTGCCGGTTTTCAGGCCCTTGACCCGCAGGCGCGGGGCGGTGGTGGGGACGGGCTTCACCGGGCGGTCCTCGGCGACTGCAGCGGCGACGGTGCTGCCGAGCATCATCTCGACGATGCGTTCCTCGATGCCGGGTTCGATGGCGACGTCGCCAACGGTGAGGCCGTCGCGCAGGACAGTGGCACGGTCGCAGATCGCGGCGATTTCGTTGAAGCGGTGCGAGACGTAGATCACCGAGCGGCCCGCGTCGGCTTGGGCGCGGACGGTCTTCAGCACGCGATCGACGAGGTCGGTGGGAAGGGCGGCGGTGAGTTCGTCGAGGAGAAGGACGTCAGGCTCGATGGCGAGCGCGCGGGCGAGGTCGACGATGCGCAGCGAGGCAAGGGGGAGCGAGCGGATCAGCGCCTCGGGGTCGAGGTCGGGGAGGCCGAGTTCCGCGACCCAGTGGCGGAAGGGGTCAACCGGCGTGTCGCCGAGGCGGAGGTTGTCGAGGACCGAGAGGTCGGGGATCAGGGACGGCTCCTGGTAGACCGGGACAAGGCCCCAGCGCCGGGCGCCTGCGGGGTTCGCCACGGTGCTGTCGCGGCCCTTGATCTTCACGTGGCCCGAGTCGGGTTTCAGCACTCCGGTCAGGATCTTGACGAAGGTGGATTTCCCCGCCCCGTTCGCCCCCATCAGGGCCACGACCTGTCCGGCCTTCACCTGCAGCGAGGCGTTCTTCAGGGCCTGGACCGCGCCGAAGCGCTTGGCGACTCCCGTGGCATCGAGAACGGCGTCTGGACCAACGTCGGGGGGGGCATCCGGCATGGCAGGCTTTCGGTCAAGGGAAGTCGACCCCCGAAGAACCTCCGGGGGTCGCAGAAGATCAGGTGGACGGGCTTATTCGCCCGGGCCCTTGCAGGCGATGATCTGGTCCATCGTGTAGTTGGTCCAGCCCGGGATCGAGACCGAGACCGGCCATTCGGGTGACAGCGCGGGATTCTGTCCGGCAGCGATCAGCGCTTTGCCCTCGTCGCTGTTATTGGCCCATACCACCGGATCGACCAGTACGGTCTTTTCGGCCGGCATCTGGCCATCCAGGATCTGGATCGCCAGCGCCACGCCCGCACCGCCAACCGAGCCGGGGTTGGTCACCGCCGCGCCAACCAGGCCGTCAACCGAGGTCAGCTGACCGACAAAGCCCGCGTTGTCTGCGCCCACGACCGGCACCAGCGGGGCGCCGCTTTCGACCAAAGCGTCAACGATCACGTTGTCGATGCCAGAGGTCCAGATGCCCTGGAACGGCACGCCTGCGGCGATGATGTCATTGATCTGCTGCTTGCCCTGATCCTGCTGCCAGCCGGTGAAGACCTCTTGCGCGATGGTGATTTCAGGGAACTCTGCCATCGCCTTCTTGAAGCCGACGTCACGGTCGTTGTCGGCACCGGCACCGGCGGCACCACGAATGTAAACCACGGCACCCTTGCCGCCCATCGTCTCGAACAGCCACTTGGCACCGAGATAGGCGTATTCGGTCTGGTTGTTCGACAGGATGTAAGCCGAAGGCTCGGTCACGGCCTGGTCGACGGCGACGACGACGATGCCCGCGTCGGTCGCTTCCTTGATCGCGGCGTTGATGCCGTCGGCGTTGGCGGGGTTGACTACGATCGCGTTGACGCCCGCCTGGATCAGGTTCCGGATGTCTTCCAGCTGGCCCGCGGCGTCAGTGTTGCGGTGGGCGATGTTCAGGCTTTCGACCTTGCCCGAGGCAAGCGCCTCGGCCTTCATCGCGCAGACCATCTGTTCGCGCCAGCCGTTCCCCTGCACGGTGTTCTAGACGCCGATCTTGTAGCCCTCGGCGGCGGCCATCCCGGCCAGACCCATGGCAAGGGCGGTTCCAAGCAACAGTCGTTTCATCGTGATCCTCCCAGATCGTTGGTTGTCGTTGGTCGTTCTATTTGACGAAGGGGCGCAGGACGTCCCTTGCCAGTGCGAAGCCGCGTTTGATTTTCTCGTCGGTGCCTTCGAAGGTGCGGTCCTCATGTTCGATGATGATCGGGCCATCGTAGCCCGCCCGGTACAGGTTGGCGAAGAAATCCGGCCAGTCAACGTCCCCGAGGCCCGGCATCCGCGGAATCTGCCAGCCCATGCCCAGCGACATGATCCCGTGGTCGTAGAGGCCGTCGCGGTCGATCATCAGGTCCTTGGCGTGGACATGCACCATCCGGGAGCCGAATTCGCAGACAAAGCGGTTTGCGTCGATCATCTGCCAGACAAGGTGGCTGGGGTCGTAGTTCATCCCCACCGCGTCGCCCCAGGTGTCGAAGATGCGCCGCCAAACCTTTGGCGAGTAGGCGATGTTGTGCCCGCCGGGCCATTCGTCATGGCTGAAGATCATCGGGCAGTTCTCGAAAGCGAGCGTGACGCCGCTGGCCTTTGCATGGGCGACGATGGGACCGATAATTTCGGTGGCGCGGGTCCAGTTCTGGTCGACTGTCAGCGTCCGGTCGCCGCCGACGAAGGTGTTGACGACCTTGATGCCCATCAGGCTGGCGGCGGTGACGACCTTCTTCAGATGGCCGATCACGGCGTCCCGGTGGCCCGCGTCGGCGTGAAGGGGATTGGGGTAGTAGCCAAGGCCCGAGACGATGAGGCCCTTCGCCTTCAGCATCCCCATGATCTCGCTGCCGCGCGCGGCGGTCATGTCCTCGATGGGCAGGTGGGCAGTGCCGGCATAGCGGCGCTTTTCGCCCCCAGCTTGCGGCCAGCAGGCGATCTCCAGCGCCTCGAACCCGGCGCTGGCGGCGTAGTCGGCGACGGCCTCAAGCGGTGTGTCGGCGAAGGGGGCGGTGAGGATGCCAAGCTGCATGTGTCTTAACCCACATTAACCCAGGTTCCGCTTGCGGCGCTGGCAAGGACGGCGTCGCAGAAGAGCATTTCGTAGTGGCCATCGTCGAAGGTGGCCCAGGTGGACTCGGGTCCACGTCCCCCGCGCGCGACGTCGCGGTAGACTTGTGTGAAGAAGGCTGCCCAGGTGTCGGCAAAACCTTCCGGGTGGCCACCAGGCATAAAGGCTGCTGCCGCGCCGGTGGGGTTCATCAGCGACGGGTCGCGCAAAAGCAAAAAAATAGCCGCAGAGACAAAGCGCGTTTGTTAGCGCTGCGCGGCGACTTTGGAGATTTTGAATGTGCGGCATTGTTGGCGTTTTAGGGAATGGTCCCGTAGCGGGGCAGCTCGTTGAGGCCTTAAAAAGGCTGGAGTATCGAGGGTATGATTCCGCTGGCGTGGCGACGTTAGAGCAGGGACGCATTACCCGTGTGCGGGCGAGTGGAAAATTAAAAAATCTTGAAGAGAAACTTTCGCTTCACCCTCTCGCAGGCGCTATTGGCATTGGGCATACGCGCTGGGCGACACATGGTAAGCCCACGGAATTA
>JBJTSJ010000488.1:0-8580 GCA_046076605.1 Tabrizicola sp. | reverse complement strand
GACAGCTGTCCGCCACCGCGAAGGGCCAGGTCCGGGCCGACGATCAGGGCTTTGCCGCGGGTGAGATCACGGTTCAGGTCACCAATTGGAACCGCCTGCCCGCCCTTCTCGTCGCTGCCGGGGCCATCACGCCCGAGGCCGCCCCCACCGTTGCCCGCGGCATGCAGGCGCTGGCCGCGCAGTCGCAAGACCTTTCGGTGCTGACCCTGAAACTGACACTCGCCGAAGGCCGCATGAGCTTTGGTCCCTTCCCGCTGGGACCGGCGCCCTTGATGATCCCGCCGTCCGGCTAGCGGCAGTAGGCCCCGCCCTTCCGGGCCGAGGTGTCAAAGTGGAAGTGGTCCTCGTGGTACCCGTCTGACCCGGGGCCGAGCGTCGTCTTGAAATACCCACAGCCCGCCTTGTAGATCCGCCTCAATAGCTTGTTGTAGTTCTGCGCCACGGTCAGCACCTTGCCGTTCGACAGGATGAAGGCCGAGATATCGACCGCACGTCCCTTGCCATGCTCACTGATCTTCGCGCCCTTCACGTTGTTTCGGCTGCGGCAGATGTAATGCGCGGCAATCTGCAACTCGACCAGCTTGCCGTCGAAGGCGGGCTGCGCGACCTCATCCACCCAGGAATTCAGCGCCTTGGCGATGGAACAATCGACTGTCGCGGGCTGGCTTAAGCGCACACCGGCGACCGAGGTCACCCGGACCGGGTCCTCGACCCCGCAGCCCTGCACCTTCGACGATATCCGCGCGATTTCCTCGCCCTTGATCGACGCCACACCGCAGACCGATCCGGCCCACGAGGCCTTCTCGCGCCGCTTCTTGCGCTCTTCCTTGCGGGTCGGCGGCGGGATCGCGGCCAGGTCGATCTCCTCCTCCGGCGCGGGCGCGGCCAGGTCCAGTCCCGGCGCGTTCGAGGCCGCCTTCAGCCCAGCGAGTCGCGCGGTCAGGGCCTTGGGCCGGGCCACGGGGCGCAGGGAGCGCAGCAACACATCGCGCGAGAGATCTTCGGCAACCGCCGTTTCGGCAGCCGCCGGAGCCAATGCCGCCGCTTGCGCCTGCAGATCGCCAGCTGCCTGCGGCACGGCGACGGCTTCTGCCAAACGAGGGTTGGCCACGGGTCTCAGTGATCGGTCGATGTCCTGGGCGAAGGCCGCTTGCGCCAGGCACAGGCCCAGCCCCAGCCACAGGCCCCGCAGCGCCGTCACCGGTTGGTTCCCGGCGGAGCAGCGCGACCGAAATCCGGCGCGGCGGTGTCCTGCCCGGCTTCGATGATCCCCCGGCGAATGGCGCGGGTGCGGGTGAAATAGGCGTGCAGATGCTCGCCATCCCCCATCCGGATCGCGCGCTGCAGCACGAACAGTTCTTCGGCGAAACGGCCCAGGATATCCAGCACCGCGTCCTTGTTGGTCAGGAACACGTCACGCCACATCACCGGGTCACTGGCCGCGATCCGGGTAAAGTCGCGGAAACCGCTGGCGGAGTACTTGATGACCTCGGACTGCGACACCCGCCGCATGTGATCTGCCACACCCACCATCGTATAGGCGATGGCGTGCGGCACATGGCTGACGACAGCCAGCACCAGGTCATGGTGGTCGACATCCATCTCGTCGACATTCGCCCCCATCGCCTCCAGCAGACTGCGCAGCCGAGCAATCTGGCCCGGGTCATTGCCCTCCAGCGGTGTCAAGAGCCACCAACGGTTCTGGAACAGCGTGGCAAAGCCCGACCGGGGACCGGAGTATTCCGTCCCTGCCAGCGGATGCCCCGGGATGAACTGCACACCCGCAGGCAGATGCGGCGCGACGGCCTCGACCACCGCCTTCTTCACCGATCCCACATCCGTGACCGTGGCCCCTGGTGCCAGATGCGGCCCGATCTCGGCGGCAATCGCCCCCATCGCGCCCACCGGCACGGCCAGCACCACAAGGTCCGCACCCTGCACAGCCTCGGCCGCCGTCTCGGTCACCCGGTCGCAGAACAGCTCTTTCGCCACAGCCCGCGTCTCGGCTGACTTGGCGTATCCGACGATCTCACCGGCCAGCCCACCCGCCCGAATGGCATGCGCCATGGATGAGGCGATCAGCCCCAGGCCGATCAGGGCGACACGCTGGTACATCATTTCGCACCCTTGAACTGCGCCACCGCATGCGCGACCTGGCGGCAGGACGCCTCATCCCCGATGGTGATCCGCAGGCAGTGCGGCAGCTTGTATCCGGCCACGCGCCGGACGATCAGGCCCTGCTTCTGCAGGTGGGCATCGCAGGCTTCGGCCTCTTCCTGGCTGGCGAACCGCGCCAGAATGAAATTCGCCAGCGAGGTGTCCGACGGCACCCCAAGCTCGGCCAGGGCATTGGCCAGCCAGGACCGCATTCGGCTGTTTTCCGCCCGGCAATGGGCGACATAGGCCTGGTCACGCACGGCGGCCTCGGCGGTTTCCAGCTGGGTGGACGACAGGTTGAACGGCCCCCGGATCCGGTTCAGCACGTCGATGACATGTTTCGGCCCATAGCCCCAACCGATACGCAGGCCGCCCAGCCCGAAGATCTTTGAGAAGGTGCGGGTCATCACCACGTTGTCGCGCGCATCGACCAGCGCCGCCCCGCCGTCGTAGCCCTCGACATATTCGGCATATGCCCCGTCCAGCACCAAAAGCGCCTGCGGCGGCAGGTTTTCCGCCAGACGGGCAATCTCGGCGGGCGAGATCATCGTGCCCGTGGGATTGTTCGGATTGGCGATGAAGACAAGCTTCGTCCGACGGTTGCAGGCCGCCAGAATCGCGTCGACATCGGCGGTCCGTTCGCGCTCCTGCACCTCGACCGGGGTGGCGCCCACTGCCATGGTCGAAATGCGGTACATCAGGAACCCGTGCTCGGTGAACACGACCTCATCCCGCGGGCCGGCGTAGGCCTGGCAAAGGAAAGTGATGATCTCGTCCGACCCGGCCCCGCAGATGATGCGGGCGGCGTCCAGCTTGTGGACCTCGGCAATGGCCGCGCGCAGGTCGGCGTGGTCGGTGTTGGGATAGCGGTGCAGACTGTGCACGGTGCGCGCAAAAGCCTCTTTCGCCTTGTCCGACGGCCCGAACGGGTTCTCGTTCGAGGACAGCTTAACGACATTGGCCACGCCCGCCACATGCGCCTTGCCGCCCTCATAGAGCGCGATGTCAAGGATGCCTGGCTGCGGCTTGATCTGGTCGTTCATCTGGACCCCCACGGTTGTGGCCCCGTTTACAAGGCCGGGCCGCCCATGGCCAGAGGCTTCCACCCGGACCGGCGGTCATTAAGCGGAGCGCTGGCGCGCGAATCTTTTGTCTCGTCGTCGGCCTTCGCCTCCTCCTCGGCGATGGGGGTTTCACCCGTGCCTCCGGTTTCTTGAACCAGTGGCGAAACCATCGGCACCCCCCAGAGTATTTACAACATGGGCAAGCAGCATTTGCTCATGTCCTGAAATACTCTCGCCGAAGGCACCCGAGGAGGAGGCGCAAGCCGACGACGAGACAAAAGTCTTGCGGCGCATGCCGCTCCGCTGAATTGACCCGGTCAGACAGCGAGGAAGTTGGTGAACTGCCAGGGATCGGCGTCGTCGCGGTCCTCGGCAAAGCTGTTTATCCGGTTCTGGATCGGGGTCCAGTCGGTGTAATGGCACTCGATCCGGCCCAGATAGGGGCGCTGGACTTCAAGGCAGCGGACATGGTCCATCTCGTCGGCCTCGACGAACCCTTCGTTCGGGTTTTCCGCCACCCAGACCATCGCCGCCAGCACTGCGGACGTCACCTGCATCCCCGTCGCGTTCTGATAGGGCGCCAGCCGGCGCGCCTCCTCGCAGGACAGCCGCGAGCCGTACCACATTGCGCCCTTGGCATGACCGTAGAGGAACACCCCAAGGTCATCCCCGCCCGAGGTGATCTCCTCGGCTGTCAGGATGTGCTGCTCCGGCTGGCGCTTGCCCGCACCGTTCATCTCATGCAGCGACAGGATCGCGTCGTTGCAGGGGTGGTAGGCATAGTGGCAGGTCGGGCGGTAGACGGCCTTCGACCCCTCCCAGACCGTGTAGTAATCCGGGATCGACAGGGCCTCGTTGTGGGTGATGACGTAGCCGAACTGCGGCCCCACATCCGGGCACCAGGACCGCACGCGCGTGTCAGCACCGGGGCGGTCGATCCAGATCGCATAGCCCGGACCATGATCCAAGGCATGGCCGTGGGGTGGCAGCTTCTTTTCATGCGTGCCCCAGCCCAGTTCCGCCGGTTGATAGCCTTCCGACAACAGCCCATCCACCGACCAGGTGTTGACAAACACCCCCAGCGGCTTGGCATGAGCCGAGATCTGAGTGTCCCGCTCGGCCACATGGATGCCCTTGACCCCCAGCCCCTGCATCAGTGCCGCCCAGTCCTCGCGGCCTTTCGGGTCGGCCTGAACGCCAGTATCCGCCGCCAGCCGCAGCAGCGCCTCTTTCAAGAGCCACGACACCATCCCCGGGTTCGCACCGCAGCACGACACCGCCGTCGGACCACCGACGTAAGCCTTCCCCAGCTCGCGCACCCGTTCCCGCAGTGGATAGTTTGTCCGGTCCGCATTGGGCAGCGAAGAGCCGAAATAGAACCCCGGCCAGGGCTCCACCACCGTGTCGATGTACTGGACCCCCATCTCTTGGGCGAGCTTCATCAACTCGATCGAATCCACGTCCACCGACAGGTTGACGATCATGCCGCGCCCCGTCGGGAACAGGCCCTTCAGCACCTCGGCAAAGTTCTCTTCGGTCAGCGCCACCTGCAGATGCCGGATCCCATGGTCGCGCAGGATGTAGGCATAGTCATCCAGGGGCTCGATCACGGTGAAATGCGCCCGGTCGAACCCGATGTGCCGTTCGATCAGCGGCAGCACCCCGCGACCGATCGAGCCGAATCCGATCATCACCAGCGCGCCCTCGATGCGCGCATGCACGGGGTAGGTCATCAAAGCCTCCTTGCTTGTAGGCCAGTTATTTGTAGGACCGCGCCTGCAGCCAATCCATGAGCGCCATCAACACGCCCGAGACCACGAAGGTCAGATGGATGACCACCAGCCAGAACATCTCGGTCTCGCCGAAGGTCGTCGCGGTATCCAGGTCGCTGATCTCCATGAACCTTTTCAGCAGATGTATCCCCGAGATCGCGACGATCGAGGCGATCAGCTTCATCTTCAGCCCGCCGAAATCGACCTTGCCCATCCAGCCCGGCTTGTCATCGCCCACGTCGATGTCGAACTTCGACACGAAGCTCTCGTAGCCCGAGAACATGACGATCAACAGGAGGTTCGCCGCCAGCGTCAGGTCGATCAGGGTCAGCGCGACAAGGATCATCTTCTCCGCCGACAGCTCCAGCACCTGCGGAAGGTAGTAGACCAGTTCCTTCAGGAAGATCACCGTCAGCATCCCCAGAGTCACCGCCAGGCCCAGATACATCGGCGCCATCAGCCAGCGGCTGGCGAAGAGGCCTTTCTCGAACGTCGTCTCGACTGAAGTTTTGTCGCTCATCCACTCGCTCCCGGAAAAACAAAGGGCCCGCCAGATGTGGCGGGCCCCTTTCTGCCGACAAGGGGCAGTCTTAGTTCTTCGCGTAGTATTCGACGACCAGGTTCGGTTCCATCTGAACCGGATAGGGCACGTCGCCCAGGCCCGGGGTGCGGACGAATTTGGCGGTCAGCTTGTTGTTGTCGACTTCCAGGTAGTCCGGAACGTCACGCTCGGTCAGCTGGATCGCTTCCAGGATCGCGGCCATCTGGCGCGACTTTTCACGGACCGAGATCACGTCACCTTCCGACACGCGGTAGGACGCGATGTTGACGCGCTTGCCGTTCACCAGGACGTGGCCGTGGTTGACGAACTGGCGGGCGGCGAAAATGGTCGGGACGAACTTGGCGCGGTAGACCACCGCGTCCAGGCGGCGCTCCAGAAGGCCGATCAGCATCTCGCCGGTGTCGCCGCGCACACGCTCGGCTTCGCCATAGATCTTGCGGAACTGCTTTTCGGTCAGGTCGCCGTAGTAGCCCTTGAGCTTCTGCTTGGCGCGCAGCTGCGTACCGAAGTCCGACAGCTTGTTCTTCCGGCGCTGGCCGTGCTGGCCCGGACCGTATTCGCGCTTGTTGATCGGGGACTTCGGACGGCCCCAGATGTTCTCGCCCATGCGGCGGTCGATCTTGTACTTGGCAGAGGTGCGTTTGGTCACCGCTGATCTCCTTCTATGTTGTCGAAGGGCGTTGTCCTCTCCGGGTCTCCCCGGCGACAGGCATCCCCTTGCGGGGGCCACCAACACCAATGAAAAGCCCCGGAATCGCTTCCGGGACGGGCGGCTTATACAAGGGGAACCGGGGGAGTCAACAGAGCGGCCAGACAAACGCTGTCTCTAGCTGACGAACGCCTCAAACCTGCCAGGTTGATTGCCCGGCACCTTGGGCATAGCCGCCGGACAACACGACAGATCTGATGGAATCTGATGTAACCTGATGTAGTGTCACCCCTGTCTTCTACGGCATCAAGGCCGTCAGGGCCGGTCCTTGGCATGGGGCTGATGGGGGGGTGTTTCGACGAATGACCGTGACCGACACAGCCTTTGCCCCGCGCGACTACAGCCTGACCGGCCCCGAAGCTGCCCGCGCCATCGCCGCCGGGCTGGCATCTGCCGAGTGGTATCATTCGGACATCCCGCGCAAGGAGATGAAGGACCTGATGCAACGCCGTGATGGTCCGGCCTTGCGCGACACCGCGATCTGGCTGGGGCTTCTGGTCATCACGGGGGTGGGCGGCATCCTGACCTGGGGCACCTGGTGGGCGGTGTCGTTCTTCCTGGTCTACGGCGTCCTTTATGGCTCGGCCTGCGACAGCCGCTGGCACGAATGCGGGCACGGGACGGCCTTCAGGACCGCCTGGATGAATGACGTGGTCTACCTGATCGCCAGCTTCATGGTGATGCGCAATCCGGTCAGCTGGCGGTGGAGCCACGCCCGCCACCACACCGACACGATCATCGTGGGCCGCGACCCCGAGATCGGCCACTTCCGCCCGCCGCAACTGCTGCTAGGTGCGCTGCATTTCATCGGCATCCCTGACATCTGGCTGCATTTCCGGATCCTTCTGCGCAATGCCGCCGGGATCATCACCCCGGACGAGGCCGACTACCTGCCGCAAAGCGAACGGGGCAAGGCGATCTTCTGGGCGCGCGTCTTCGTGGCGATCCACCTGGGCGCCGTCGTCTGGGCGGTGGTCAGCTGGTCCTTGCTGCCGCTGATGCTGATCGGCGGGCCGCGCATCTACGGCACCTGGCACATGGTGATGACCGGCCTCATCCAGCACGGCGGGCTGGCCGAGGATGTGCTGGACCACCGGCTGAACAGCCGCACGGTCTACATGAACCCGGTCAGCCGCTGGCTCTACTGGAACATGAACTACCACGTGGAACACTACATGTTCCCGATGGTGCCCTACCACGCTTTGCCCCGGCTGCACGCCTTGATCCGGCATGACCTGCCGGAACCCGACCGCTCGATCCCCGCCGCCTATGCTGCGATGATCCGCGCGTTGTGGCGTCAGCGGACCGACCCGCGCTATACGATCCTTCCGGTCCTGCCCCCCACCGCCCGCCCCTACCGCGCCGACCTGCACCAGATCGAGGTTGGTCGCGCCGCCCGGGCAGGGGGTGCTGCATGACCACCTGGATCGACGTCTGTGGCCTGGACGAGATCGAGCCCGAGGACGTGATCCGCTTTGACCATGCCGGGCGGACCTTCGCGGTCTATCGCGCGCCCGACGGGCTGGTGATCGGCGATACCATCGAATGCCCAAAGCACAACGGACGCTTCAACTACCGCACCGGCGCCCCCTTGCGCGCGCCGGTCTGCGTGGCGTTGGCCACCTGCCCCGCCCGCATCCGCGACGGCCGGATCGAGATCGCGCCGCGGGGTGCCGCATGACGCCGCGCCGCCGCCCCACCGTTGCCGACCTCCGCGCCGACAAGGGCCGGGGTCAGAAGACCATGCTGCGCTACTTCACTCTGGACGAGGCCGCTGCTGCAGAGGCGGCCGGGATCGACATCGCCTCGGTTCCGCCGGACCTGGTGGCCCATCCGCGCTATCGGGACGTGGCACCTTCGGTCTTCAGCATGACCGGCAAGGCCCACCCCGAGGCCGGGACCCCCGACGACTACCTGCGCTTCTGTGGCCAGATGATGCAGGCGGGGGCCGATGCTCTGTACTGTTCCGGCAGCCTGCAGACGGTGGAATTCCTGGCCCGCGAATATGTCCCCATTGTCGGCCATGTCGGCCTCGTTCCTTCGCGCGCGACCTTCACCGGCGGCTTCCGCGCCGTCGGAAAGACTGCAGACACCGCCATCGCCCTTTTCCACGAGTGCCGGCGCTATCGGGAGGCCGGTGCCTTCGCCGTCGAGGTCGAGGTCGTCCCGGTCGAGGTCGCTAGCGCGATCAGCGCCCGGCTGGACCCGCTGTTGTGGTCGATGGGCGCGGGGCCCGGCTGCGACGCGCAGTACCTCTTTGCGGAAGACATCCTGGGCGAGAACCGTGGCCACATGCCGCGCCATGCCAAGGTCTAC
>JBJTSJ010000487.1:0-6369 GCA_046076605.1 Tabrizicola sp. | reverse complement strand
TTGTCACCGATGAGATCGTCATCGGCCTGATCGAGGAGAAGCTGGCGCAGGATGGCCATGGCGGGTTCATCTTCGACGGCTTCCCGCGCACGCTGCGCCAAGCGGATGCGCTTGGGGCGCTGTTGTCGCGGATGGGCCTGACGCTGGATGCGGTGATCGAGCTTGTCGTGGACGACAGGGCGCTGGTCGGCCGGATCGTGAAGCGGGCCGAGGATGCCAAGGCAGCAGGCCAGCCGGTGCGGAAGGACGACACGCCGGAAGTGTTCCAGGTCCGCCTGCAGGAATACTACAAGAATACCGCTCCGCTGATCGGCTATTACTGGGCCAAGGGCGACCTGCGGCAGATCGACGGGATGGCCGAAATGCAGGCTGTCGCCGACGAGATCGCCAAGGTTCTTGACAAAGGCTGAAAAACCGATCTGGCGGCCTTGACGCCCTTCGGAAAACCCCATATGGCACGGCGTCCCGCAGCGGAATCGCCACTAGCGGGCCTTCCCTATTGGAAGTTCGTATCGCCGGGTTAACTGCCCGTGCGGTGTTGTGAAAAAAGGTTCTGGCACTACGGAACCGCAACAGAAGAAGGACGACACGTTTGGCACGTATTGCTGGCGTCAACATTCCGACCGCGAAACGGGTTCCGATCGCGCTCACCTACATCACCGGGATCGGCCCTGCGACCGCCCAGACCATCTGCGAAGCGCTGAAGATCGACACGGCGCGCCGGGTGAATCAGCTGACCGACAGCGAAGTGCTGGCGATCCGCGAATACATCGACGCCAACCTGACTGTCGAAGGCGACCTGCGCCGCGAAGTCACGATGAACATCAAGCGTCTGATGGACCTGGGCTGCTACCGTGGCCTGCGTCACCGCAAGGGCCTGCCGGTCCGCGGCCAGCGCACCCACACCAACGCCCGCACTCGCAAAGGCCCCGCGAAGGCCATTGCCGGCAAGAAGAAATAAGGGGCTGACAGATGGCACGCGATACCAAAGCCGTCCGCGGCAAGAAGAAAGAACGCAAGAACATCGCCGCTGGCGTGGCGCATGTGAACTCGTCGTTCAACAACACCAAGATCCTGATCTCGGACGTTCAGGGCAACGCGATCTCCTGGTCGTCCTCGGGCACCATGGGCTTCAAGGGTTCGCGTAAGTCGACGCCCTACGCCGCCCAGATGGCTGCGGAAGACGCTGGCCGCAAGGCGCAGGAACACGGCGTCCGCACGCTGGAGGTTGAAGTCCAGGGTACGGGTTCGGGCCGTGAATCGGCGCTGCGCGCACTGGCGGCCGTCGGCTTCCAGATCACCTCGATCCGCGACGTGACACCGCTGGCGCACAACGGTTGCCGCCCGCCGAAGCGCCGCCGCGTCTAAGGTACTGATTTCGAACGGGTCGCGGGGGGTTCCCTCGCGGCCCGGTTTTCGTCGTTTACGATCCTCGGGCGTCCGCCTGCTTTCGGACATCGGCAGCGGACAAGAATAGGGGCTTCAGAATGATCCATAAGAACTGGCAGGAACTCATCAAGCCGACGCAGCTGGTCGTGAAGCCGGGGGCCGATGCCGCCCGCGTCGCGACCGTCATCGCCGAGCCGCTGGAGCGTGGCTTTGGCCTGACGCTGGGCAACGCGCTGCGCCGCGTGCTGATGTCTTCGCTGCAGGGGGGGGCGATCACCTCTGTCCAGATCGACAATGTGCTGCACGAGTTCTCGTCGGTCGCGGGCGTTCGTGAAGACGTTACCGACATCGTCCTGAACCTGAAGGGCGTCAGCATCAAGATGGACGTCGAGGGGCCGAAGCGCCTGTCGATCTCGGCCAAGGGGCCGGGCGTGGTGACCGCTGGCGACATCAGTGAATCGAACGGGATCGAGATCCTGAACAAGGATCACGTGATCTGTCACCTGGACGACGGCGCGGACGTGTTCATGGAGCTGACCGTGAACACCGGCAAGGGCTATGTCTCGGCTGACAAGAACCGCCCCGAGGATGCTCCGATCGGCCTGATCCCGATCGACGCGATCTATTCGCCGGTCAAGAAGGTTTCGTACGAAGTCACCCCGACCCGCGAGGGCCAGGTGCTGGACTATGACAAGCTGACGATGAAGATCGAAACCGACGGCAGCCTGACGCCGGATGACGCAGTGGCCTATGCCGCGCGCATCCTGCAGGATCAGCTGTCGATCTTCGTGAACTTCGAAGAACCCGAATCGGCCAAGGTCGGTGAGATCGACAGTGGGCTGGAGTTCAACCCGCTGCTGCTGAAGAAGGTGGACGAGCTGGAGCTTTCGGTTCGTTCGGCCAACTGCCTGAAGAACGACAACATCGTCTACATCGGCGACCTAATCCAGAAGACCGAAGCCGAGATGCTGCGCACCCCGAACTTCGGCCGCAAGTCTCTGAACGAGATCAAGGAAGTGCTCTCGGGCATGGGCCTGCATCTTGGGATGGACGTCGAAAGCTGGCCGCCGGAGAACATTGAGGATCTGGCCAAGCGCTTCGAGGACCAGTTCTAAGGCAAAGGTGCGCTGTAGCGCACCCTACGACAAATGCCCGGGCAGCCGGGGAAACCATGGGCATCCCGCCCCAACGACGCCGCCCGCTACGCACGGGCGGCAACACAAAGCAAAAGAGACGTTAGGAGACCATCATGCGTCACGCCCGCGGCTATCGCCGCCTGAACCGCACCCACGAACACCGCAAGGCGCTGTTCGCCAACATGGCCGGCTCGCTCATCGAGCACGAGCAGATCAAGACCACCCTACCCAAGGCCAAGGAACTGCGCCCGATCATCGAGAAGCTGGTCACGTTGGCCAAGCGCGGTGACCTGCACGCCCGCCGCCAGGCGGCTGCCCAGCTGAAGCAGGACCAGTATGTCGAGCGTCTGTTCGCCATCCTTGGCCCCCGCTACAAGGACCGCCAGGGCGGCTATGTGCGTATCCTGAAGGCCGGCTTCCGCTATGGTGACATGGCCCCGATGGCGATCATCGAGTTCGTCGACCGCGACACCTCGGCCAAGGGTGCCGCCGACCGCGCCCGCACGGAAGCGGCCGAAGCCTAAGGCCCTTCTTCCGTAACCCTTCCGCTGGCCCGCCATGATTGGCGGGCCTTCGGCATTCTGGGACGGGGACATTCCCTCATTTGGCCCAAATGTCGCCGCGTACAGCCAGCAAGGTACTGGCATGCCTTGATGAATACACTTAAGGTTGAAGTCGAGCTTGTGGGGATTCAAGCGCTGATGTCGCAGAGTAAGAAGTTGAGTGAACTGTACGAAGAGTTGAACCAACTGGCACCCGAAGGGTATGCCGTTGGTCTGCACATCCGGTTTGCCAGTCCCCTGATCTACCACAGCCGCTATCCCGCTGACTGGGTTGAGTACTACAATTCCCATTCCTACTACCTTCGCGACCCGGTCATCTTCTGGGGCATCGGAACCGCCGGAACCCGCCGGTGGAGCGAGATTCCGCTGCCGGATCCGTTTGAGTTGCTGAAGAAGGCCGCTACATACGGCATGAAATACGGGGCTGTATCGTCCTATGGCCCAATTACCTCGCGATCCATGGCCGGCATCACCCGGTCGGACCGCGAGTTTACGGATTCAGAGATGGAGCTCCTCGCCGATATCACCGCGCGCCTGCATATCGCTGCGAAACCGCCCTCTGAACTTACCAAAGCGCAAATCGAAGCGCTGCAATGTATTGCCAATGGGGACCGTCACACAGCTGCAGCAGCAAAGCTTGGGATATCGGAAAGTGCCTTCAAGGCCAGGCTGAATTCGGCGCGAATCAGACTTGAAGCACGCACCGCAACCGAAGCGTTGAAAAAGGCACGAGAGTACCGGCTGCTGTAGGTTTGTGGCGTTTCCCTCTGACTGAGCGACGATCAAGCAGAAGGAGACGGAAATGGAAGTTACGACGCTATCGTACGATAACCTGCACAATCATGGTGAGCTGTTCGCCAATATGTTCAGGGCGCGGCACCGGGCGTTCATCCAGCACAACAAGTGGGACCTGCCGCAGTCGAATGGGATGGAATTCGACCAGTACGACACCCCGGCGAGCCGCTGGGTTGCCGTGCACGAAGATGGTGAGGTCCTGGCGGGAATCCGGCTTACGCCGACGACCCACAAGTGCGGGATCTACACCTACATGATTCGGGACGCACAGCGTGGGCTGCTTGAATCAATTCCGTCCAATCTGCTGAACTTCGAGGCGCTGGTCTCGGAAACCATCTGGGAAAGCAGCCGGGTCTTCGTGTCGGAATCCGTGCCTGCCGCACTGCGCCTGCGAGTGCAGCTGCAGCTGCGTCAGGAAATGGTCAACGCCGCCCGCGACCTTGGTGCGACCTCTGTTCTGGGGCTAATTCCCGAAGCATCGCGTCGTATCGGACGCCGGGTGGGGCTTGAATGCGAACCTGTCGGACCAATTCTTAATTTCGACGGTCTGGATTGCGTCTGTGTCATGATCAACATGTCGCCAAAGTTGCATTGAACGACCTGCAAAGGGATGGTTCGGAAACGGCAACGAAACTCTGGATTTGGAAAGGCAACACGCTATAGTTGTGGGGCCCGTGGTGGTTTGCTGAGTGAGAATGAGTAGCAGATCAAGTATCGATATCGAGCTTCAGAACGTAGCGCGGCTGGCGAATGCAGGTTACTTCATCGGTCTGCACATTCGCTTTACCTCGCCGCTGCTGACGTTTCAGACATACGATCAACGGTGGATCGATCATTACACCGAGAACGGATACGTCCTGCGAGACCCGATGACTGCTTGGGGTTTTTCGCGGACAGGCTGGATCAGATGGAGCGATCCGGCCCTGCTTGATCCCTTTGGACTTTTCAGGAAGCAGCTGGATATGGGCTGAACTTTGGCGCCACTGTCGCCTTTGGTCCGATCAAGTCGCGCACTATCGCAAGTTTCGCCCGGGAAGACCGGGAGTTTTGGGACGAAGAGATCGTGAAGCTTGAACGGGCGGTGAAGCGCCTGCATGAGCTGAGTGAGCCGCCCGAAGCCTTGACCGAGGCCCAGATCGAGGCCTTGAGATGCATTGCAGGGGGCGACCGGATGGCTGCGGCGGCAGACAAGCTGGGAATCTCGGAAAGCGCGCTGAAAGCTCGGATCAGCTCTGCCCGCGACCGGTTGATGGCGCGGACTACTGCCGAAGCGATCCAGCGCGCGAAGGACAACCGTCTGATCTGAAGACGTCTTCTGCAAGGTTACGACTTAACCCAACCTGCAGGAGGACCCTATGCAGACCACAACGCTTTCTTTTGCCAACATGCACAACCATGGCGAGCTTTTTGCGAACATGCTGCGCGCCAGGCGGGAGTTGTTCATCGTCCACAACAAGTGGAAGCTGCCCGAAGCGATGGGCATGGAGTACGATCAGTATGACACTCCGGCCAGCCGCTGGGTTGTGGTGCATGACGAGGCGGGCAAAGTGCTGGCCGGAAATCGGCTGACCCCCACGACGCATGGCTGCGGCATCTACAGTTATATGATCCGCGACGCACAGCGTGGTCTGTTGGAGACGATCCCAGCGAACCTGCTGTATGATCCGGCGCCGATGGAGACGCATATCTGGGAAAGCTCGCGTCTGTTCGTGGCGCATGACACGCCGGCTGCCATCCGCCGCCGGGTCCATGCCCAGCTGATCGCGCAACTGGGCGACACCGTGCGCAGCCTTGGGGCGACGCATTGCCTGACGCTTCTGGCCGCCACGTGGCCGCGCTGGGCCGACCGGGTGGGAGTGAAGATGCGGGCAATGGGGCCGGTCCTGGTGATCGATGGGATCGAGAACCAGGTGGTCGAGATGGACTTCTCGGGCACGCGTCACTGACCTGGACTGCGGAGGGCGACCCGGAGCGATCCGGGTTGCCTCGCGAAGTGGCGCGGGTCAGATTGAAGAAGAACGGTTGCCGAGGCGAGAGAATGCGTCGAATGCTGCTTGTGCAGTTGCTGGCCCAGGGATTGGGTCTGATGGCTATCGCCGAGACAGTTGTGCCGCGCAGCGAAGCAGAGGTCAGCCTGTCCTTCGCTCCGATCGTGCGCGAGGCTGCACCGGCCGTCGTCAACATCTATGCCCAGCAGCAAGTGGAGGACCGGACCAATCCTTTCGCGGGAGATCCCTTCTTTGATCAATTCTTTCAGGAGCTTGATGGTCCCACCCGCGTGCAGAATTCGCTTGGGTCCGGGGTGATCGTATCGGCCGACGGACTGGTCGTGACGAACTATCATGTCATTACCGATGCGACAGACATCCGGGTGGTCCTGGCCGACCGGCGTGAGTATGCGGCCCAGGTCCTGCTGGTCGACCCGCAGAGCGACCTTGCCGTGCTGAAGGTGGACACGGCAATGCCCCTTCCGTTCCTTGCCATCG
>JBJTSJ010000486.1:0-4199 GCA_046076605.1 Tabrizicola sp. | reverse complement strand
GATATGCGCCAGAGCATGGGCACGGATGCGCTCGGGGTCGGAACCGAGGCCGCGCGTGGCGACGATGGGCGAGCGGAACAGCGCGTTGATGTCGATGACCGGGGTGAAGGACCAGTTTATGCCAGCCGCCCTTGCTTCCGTCGCCATGATCCGGGCAATGGTGCCCGAGGCCTGGACGTCGTCCACCGCTGCAAGGGCGAGGGGGTTCGGCACTTCAGTCCCGAAGGAGGGGCTCATCCGGCTGCCTTCCAGGTCGGCGCTGACGAGATAGGGGATGGGCGCAGCGGCGCGCAGGGCGTCGAGCGTTTCGAGTTCACCTTGCGCGTCCGGCCCGAAGAATTTGGTGAGCCCGGCGGGGGCAAGGGCGGTCATGCGGTCGACGACCTCAGGCCCGGTGCCGAGGCAGATGTGGACGAACAGCTGTCGGATTTTGGCCGCGCGGTCCATGCCGGACAGCGTGGACCGCACCCAATCGCGCCCCGCGCCATCAAGATTGAACGGCGGGGCGGAGAGGATGCGGTCGATCTGGTCCACGTCAGGGTCCCTCGGGCTTACCGCTGAGCGGCGGGTCAAAATGAGTGCACCGGAGCCTAGTCAGGCCCCGGTGCGATGTCTAAACGAAATCCGCCTCTGGTCAGACGAAGCGGTTCCAGAGGTTTTCCAGACGCTCCTGACGGCCCGACTTCGGCTGCGGCTCGATCTTCTCGGCTATGACCCGAGCGGCGGCTTGCTCCAGTGAGCCTTTCAACATCGCCTGTGCCTTCGGATCCTTCCAGCCGGCATAGCGGTCGGCCTTCGCGGCCTCCATCTCTCCGCTTTCCAGAAGCGCCGCCGCGCATTTCAGTGCGCGGGCGCAGGTGTCCATGCCGCCGACATGGGCGAGGATAAGGTCTTCCGGATCCAGCGACTGGCGGCGGATCTTGGCGTCAAAGTTGGTGCCGCCGGTGGTGTAGCCGCCTGCCTTCAGGATCTCGTAGAAGGCCACGGCCTTTTCGGCGTGGTTGTTCGGGAACTGGTCGGTGTCCCAGCCGGACTGGTAGTCGTTCCGGTTCATGTCGATCGACCCGAAGATGCCCAGCGCCGCCGCCAGCGCAATCTCGTGTTCGAACGAATGCCCCGCCAGGATCGCGTGACCCTGTTCGATGTTGGTCTTCACTTCCTTCTCGAGACCGAAGTCCTTCAGGAAACCATAGACCGTCGCGACGTCGTAGTCGTACTGGTGCTTCGACGGCTCCTGCGGCTTCGGTTCGATCAGGATCGTGCCCCTGAAGCCGATCTTGTGCTTGTACTCGACGACCTGCTGCAGGAAGCGGCCCGCGTGGTCGCGCTCGGCCTTGAGGTCAGTGTTCAGGAGCGTCTCATACCCCTCGCGACCGCCCCACAGGACGTAGTTCGCCCCGCCCAGACGATGCGTCACGTCCATGTTCGCCTTCACCGTCGCGGCGGCATAGGCATAGACGTCCGGGTCGGGGTTCGTGGCCGCACCCGACATCCAGCGCCGATGGCTGAACATGTTCGCCGTGCCCCACAGGAGCTTGGCTTTGTGCTTGGCCTGCTTCTCGCCGATGTAATCCGCGACTTCATTCAGGTTCTTGAGCGATTCAGCGAAGGTCGCACCCTCGGGCCGCATGTCGGCGTCGTGGAAGCAGTAGAACGGCACGCCCAGAATATCGAACATCTCGAAGGCGACGTCCGCCTTGAGCTTTGCCAAGGCCATCCCGTCGCCAAACCACGGACGTTCAAACGTCTGCCCGCCAAACGGATCGCCACCCGGCCAGGCGAAGCTGTGCCAGTAGGCGATGGCAAAGCGCAGGTGGTCCTCCATCCGCTTGCCAAGGACGATTTCGTCGGGGTTGTAGTGGCGGAAGGCGAATTCGTTCGTGGGCGACGGGCCCTCGTAGCGGATGGCGGGAATACCCTTGAAAAAGTCGGTCATGTCAGGTCCTTGATGGCAGATTGGGCGGCGCGGAACCTCGCGTGTCCTGCGTCAAAGGCATCCTTGAGGGAAGGATCAGGGTCGATGGTGCGGGCGATCTGCGGCAGGGTCGCGATTTCCGCACCTGTGCCGGTGGCGGCCATCAGGCCAAGCCGCGCGGCCCCAAAGGCCCCGCCGAAGTCGCCCGCAACAGGCAACTGCACGGGACAGTCGAGCGCAGTGGCGATCAGTTTCAGCCAGTAATCCGAGCGCGAACCGCCTCCGACCGCCAGCAGGTTTTCCAGCCGGGTGCCGGTCGCCGCCAAGGCGTCGCGGCTGTCGCGGATGGCATAGGTCACCCCTTCCAGCACCGCGCGGGTCGCCACCTGCCGGTCGGTCGCATGTTCCAGCCCGGTGAACGCCCCGCGTACCGAAGCCGAGTTCAGCGGCGTCCGTTCGCCGCCCAGATAGGGCAGGAAGATCGTCTTGCCGGGGGCCTGGAGGTCGCCCAGTTCCCCCGTAAGCCGTGCCGCGTCAGTGCCGATCAGCTTGGCGTACCAATTCAACGCATCGGTCGCGGCCAGGATCACGCCCATCTGGTGCCAGGTATCAGGAAGCGCGTGGCAGAAGGTGTGTACTGCCGTTTCCGGATCGGGCTGGTAGCCGTCATTGGCGGCAAAAAGGACGCCCGAGGTGCCAAGGCTGACAAACGCCTCACCCGCCCGCACCACGCCGACACCGACGCCCGAGGCCGCATTGTCGCCGCCGCCGCCGGCCACGACCACGCCTTTCGGCAGGCCCCACCGGCTTGAGAGCGCCTCGCGCAGGTAGCCCGAAACCTCGGACCCTTCGACCAGCTTCGGCATGTGGCTGCGGTCAAGACCCGTCGCACGCAAAAGGTCATCCGACCAGTCGCGCTTGCCCGTATCCAGCCAGCTGGTCCCGGCGGCATCCGACATTTCGCCCACATGTTCCCCGGTCAGCCAGAGGCGCAGATAGTCCTTCGGCAACAGAACCTTCGCCACCCGGTCCCAGACCTTCGGCTTATGCTTGTGCACCCAGACCAGTTTCGGCGCGGTGAAGCCCGGGAAGACGATGTTGCCGGTCAGACGCCGGAACATCGGATCGCCGTCAAGGTCGGCCGCTTCCAGATGGCTGCGGGTGTCGTTCCACAGAATGCAGGGCCGCAGCACCTCGTCGGCGGCATCCAGCAGCGTCGCCCCGTGCATGTGGCCAGACAGCCCGATCCCGCGGACCGCGCCAAGACCGGACTGCGCCAGTTTGTCGAACACCGTCTCGGAGGCGCTGATCCATTCGGACGGGGCCTGCTCGCTCCACCCTTCAGCGGGACGCTGGACGGTCAGGGGGGCCGTCGCTTCGGCAAGGACCTGCTGGTCCTCGCCGATCAGGATCCCCTTGATGCCCGATGTGCCGAGATCAAGCCCGATGTACATCACGCGGCCAGGTGCGAAGGCTTCTTGCCGAGGATGATCATGCCCAGGATGTCGTCATCGGTGACCTCGTTGACGTTCACAGTGCCGACAAGCTGGCCGTTCTTCATGACCGAGGCCCGATCGCACAGCTTCATGACGTTGTGGATGTCATGCTCGATCAGGAAGATGCCCAGGCCTTGCGCTTTCAGCTCCTGGATCAGCTCGGCCACCATCTGCGTCTCGTGCGGGCCGAGGGCAGCGGTGGGTTCGTCCATGATCAGGATCTTGGCGTTGAAGTACACCGCGCGGGCGATGGCGACCGACTGGCGTTGACCGCCCGACAGCGCGTTCACCGGCACGTTGAACTTGCGGAAGTTCGGGTTCAGGCGACCCATGATCTTCCGCGTCTCGGCCTCCATCTTCGACTCGTCCACGAAGCCGAAGCTGTTCACCAGCTCGCGCCCCAGGAACAGGTTCGACGCGGCATCAAGGTTATCTGCTAGCGCAAGCGTCTGGTAGATCGTTTCGATGTTCTGCGCGCGGGCGTCGCGGGGGTCCTTGATCTCGACCTCCTGGCCGTTGATCAGGATCTGGCCCGAGTCCTTCTGATAGGCCCCCGACAGGCACTTGATCAGCGTCGACTTGCCTGCGCCGTTGTGGCCCAAGAGGCCGACGACCTCGCCCGGGTAAAGGTCGACGGTGACGTGATCGACCGCCTTGATCCCCCCGAAGGAAATCGAGATGTCGCGCAGTTCGACAAGCGGGGTTCCGGTTCTGTCTACCATGATATCAGCCCCTTACTTGATGCGTTTGCGGTAAACGATGTCGAGCCAGACGGCCAACACCAGTGC
>JBJTSJ010000485.1:0-5447 GCA_046076605.1 Tabrizicola sp. | reverse complement strand
GAAGGCTTCGCGGCCCGGGATGGTCTTCGGGGCCGACATCATCGCGGGGTTCCCGACCGAAACGGAGGCGATGTTCCAGCGGTCGCTGGATCTGGTGGAGGAGTGCGGGCTGACCTTCCTGCATGTCTTCCCGTTCTCCCCCCGCAAGGGGACCCCGGCGGCGCGGATGCCGCAGGTTCGGGGGCCGGAGATCAAGGAGCGGGCGGTGAGGCTGCGGGCGCTTGGGGACCGGGTTCTGGGGGCGCATCTGCAGGCCCAGGTGGGCCGGGTTCACCGGGTGCTGACAGAAGGCGCGCGGGTGGGGCGGACCGAGGGGTTCGCAGAGGTGGCCTTCATGGTGGACCAGCCGGAGGGGGCGATCCTGGACGTTCGGGTCTCTGGGGTGGACGGAGACAGGCTGCTGGCGTGAGGATGTCCACGGTGGACAAACGCCGGGATGTCAATGAAAGCAATGACTTGGTCGCGGACGTTAGGGGTTGCTTAACCTTTGGATTTCGCGCGGGTTGGGGCGGTTTTCATATTGAGCGCTGACGCGCGAGCCTTTTGTCTCGTCGTCGGGCTGCGCCTCCTCCTCGGTCGTTGGGGGCGCTTCGCCCCCCAAACCCCCAGAGGATATTTGTCGAAGGGAAAGGCCAGAGGTTTCGAAGCCGGTCAGCCGAGCGCGACGAGGTGGTTGTCCCACTGGGTCTCGTCACTGGCCAGCGGGGTGAGGCCATCGTCGCTGGCAGACCAGACCGCACCTTGGCCGTCGGTCACCGTGAAGCCCGCAGTGCCAGTGGCCGCGCCGCAGAGGTCGGGGCGATGGTGGGTGGCCACATGGGCGCCTGTCGCGTCGAAAATCATCAGCGCGCCGCCCTTGGGGGAGGTGATGAGGATGCGGTCCGGGGTGGCGGCGATGGAGCCGGCGTAGCCGTGCATCGTGAAAGCCTCGGCCTCGGTCGGGGTGCAAAGGGTCGGCGCATTGCCGGGGGCCCAGAGGCCCAGCTGCGGGACGGGTTCTGACGGGTCGCCTTCCCATTGCATGGCGAAGGCGATGCTGTCGCCTTGGAGCGCGAGGTGGCGGATCGAGTTCTGGTGGAGGTCGGGTAGGTCGACCTGGTCCAGCAGCGCGCCGTCCGGGGAGAGGACCGTCAGGTTGGGGCGCATGTCGGGGATGTTGAGCTTGGTCCGGTCGACCGGGTCGGTCCGGATGCCGCCGTTCGCTACGGCAAGGCGACCGTCCGCGAGGCGCTTGATCTCGTGCGGGCCGATGCCGTGGCTGGGCCAGTCGATCAGGCGCGTGTAGCTGCGGGTATCCCACAGGCCGATGCGGCCTTCGGAGCCGTCTGCCACGACCTCGGAGGTCATCAGGAGGGAGCCGTCCAGCGAATAGGCGCCGTGGCCATTGAACTGCATGCCGTCGGGCGGCGTCAGGCGGTGTCGGGTTTCGCCCGTAGCGCAGTCGATCACCAGCGCAAAGGTGCCCGGGCGGCGGGCGAAGGCGACGGCCTCGGCCAGGTGCGGATGGGCGGCGGCGGCGTGGCCCCGGCCCGGCAGCGCGATCTGGAACAGGCTGGTGCCGGTGGTGGCAAGGCCGTGCAGGAAGAAGTCCTCCCCCCGTTTCCCGGCGGCGAGGAAGGCGGGCGCGCCGATGTCGGCCCAGGTCAGGCGGGGGGCCATCGCGGCGGCGAGTGTGGCGAGGAAAGTCCGGCGCTGCATCAGTCGCCGTCCGCCGAGTTGAAGCCAAGCTCAACCCCCAGGGCGGGGCCAAGCTCGGCGATGGCGGTGTCTCGGGTGGCCCGCACCGCTTGCTGCAGGATCTCCAGCTTCAGCCAGGCCTGCGGGTCGGTGATGCGGTCGATGTCGGGGTCCAGCCCTTCCGCCAGTTTAAGCGCGTGGTCGAAGGCGGCCAGTGTCTTCGCGCTCTCGGGGCTGAGTTTCGCCGCCAGGTCCCGCAGGGCGGCCAGCGACAGGGCGATGTTGCGCACCGAACGGCCAGCGGCATGCGCCTCGGCCAGGTCAGGGCGGGGCTTGTCGAAGGTGCCAAGGGGGCGGCCGATACGACGGTCGGCCAGCGTTTCCAGGCCGGTGGCAAGCTGGGTGAAGAGCGCCTGCGTCGCCTCTTCCGGCTTCAGGAAGCGGTCGTTGCCGGGTTCACCGGCGGTGATCAGAAGGTCGCCGTAGGGACCCCAGTCGGCGGCCAATGCAGCGGCCGTGGCGGCCAGGTCATCGGCGGTCACCTGGATCAGGGGGCAGGCGGTTTCGAGGGCTTCGGTCGGGTAGAGGAGACGTTCCAGCGCAGGCAGGCCACGGGCGGCGACGGATTGCTGCGCCATATCCTCTGTAGTGGGGGGAGTGGCAAGCAGTGCGCGCTGGGCTTTCCAGCCCGAGCCTTTCGGATCGGGCCAGAACAGGACGGCGAGACCGCGCCCGTCTTCCTCGGCCGGGCCGACGGTCAGGTGGGCGACCTGCATCCAGGCGTCGTAGGTGGCGTTGAACGCAGGGCGGATCGCTTTTGGGTCGCAGCTGTCGATGGCGGCCAGCGCGGTGGCGGCATCGGCAAAGGCGGTGAAGCCGGGGCGTATGTGGTCTTGGACGACGGCGGTGGTGTCGGCCAGGGCGGGGCTCGCGAGGAGCAGGGCGAGAAGGGTGGCGCGCATCAGAGGCTTCCCAGGAAGGCGAGGAGGGCTTCGCGGTCTTCGGTTTGCATGGCAGCGACGGTGTCGCGTTGGGATTTTGCCTCACCGCCGTGCCAGAGGACAGCCTCCAAGAGGCTGCGGGCGCGACCGTCGTGCAGGTATTCGGTATGGCCCGAGACCTGGGGGGAGAGGCCGATGCCCCAAAGCGGCGGGGTCTTCCATTCCGACCCGGTGGCGCGGCCTTCGGGGCGGTTGTCGGCAAGGCCCGGCCCCATGTCGTGCAGGAGAAGGTCGGTGTAGGGCCAGATCAGCTGGAAGCTTTGCTCGGGCTGGCCGTCGAGGCGGTTCGTCACGTGCTTGGGCGTGTGGCAGGACTGGCAGCCGGTGGTGTAGAACACCTCTTTGCCCTTCAGGACCGAGGGGTTGTCGATGTCGCGTCGTTCGGGGACGCCGAGGTTGCGGGAATAGAAGGTGACGAGGTCGAGGGAGGGCTTGTCGACCTCCAGCCCGTCGCGGACATCGGGTTCCTGGCCGTGGGGGGCGCCTGTGCAGGTGGGTTGCGCGGTGGTGCAGTCGCCCCAGGGGTCGGGGTGGAGGGGCGTGGAAAGGCCCATGTCACCCGCGAAGGCCCCGGCGGATTGTTCGCGGACGGTGGGGGCCCCGCCCTTCAGGCCGAAGCGGCCGAGCATGGGGGTGCCGAATTCGACGGAAGGCACGATCTGCGGGCGGCCGGAGATGCCGTCGTTGTTGGCGTCCTCGGGGTCGGCGAGGGCGAGGATGTCGGCGGCGGGGATGGCTTCGAGGAGGCCGAGGCCGATCATCTGGGGGGCGACCCTTGGGGAGATCATCAGGTCGGGGGAGGGGGCGCCGTAGGCGGGGTCGGCGAAGGTGTAAGTGGGGGCGCGGAGGGAGACGGTGGTGCCGTCGGGGAGGATGACGGGGGTCTCGGACCAGGTGACGTCCATCCGGCCCTCGGCGGGGTGGCCGGGGGCGGCGAGGTCCTGGAGTTGGCCGCCGTAGGTCGGGTCGGGGCTGGTGGCGATCCAGTCTGCGATGCCTGCGGGGGAGGGGCCGCCGGAGACGGAGAGGCGGAGGAACATTGAGACGCGGGAGGCATCGGCGCTGGCGGGGGTGTGGCCTCGGCCGTCCTTCAGGTGGCAGTCCTGGCAGCCGCGGGCGTTGTAGAGGGGACCCAGGCCGTCGGAGGCTTTGGTGGACGAAGGCGCGGCGACCCAGGTCTTGCGGAAGAGGGCGTTGCCGAGCTTGAAGTCCATCTCGGCCTCGAAGGGCATGTTCGCGGAGTGCTGGCTGAAGGCGTCGGCGGTGGTGATCGCGCGGACGGTGGCGGCGCCGGCCGGTTTGGCCTCGAACGGTTCGGGTTTGGAGAAGTCGATGGGGGGGGCGAGGACGGCGGCGATCTTGGCCTGGTCTACGGCGGTGCGGGGGATGACGGGGAGGTGGCGGTCGTCGAGGTCCTGCGCGAGAGCGGGGGCGGCGGCGAGGGTCAGGAGGAGGGCGAGGCGCATGGGGGACTCCGGTTGGGGGAGTGATACGCCCGGGTTGTTGAGTGTTTCAATCGGAAAATTGAGTTGCGGCAGCGGGTCGCGGGGGGTGGGGATGCGGCGGATTCGCGGGGAGCCGGGTGGGGCTGGGCGATCTGCATGTTAATTCAGGGGGTTGGTGGGGAAAGGGGCGTATGGAAACGGTCTGTATTGCGTCGTAATTCCGTTTCTAGGTGCGTATGGGGCTTTTGCGTTAACCATCAGTCGCGAATCGGGTTTGCGCGGGTGCCGCCACCCCCTCCCCACTGCACGGGGAGGGGAGGTGCCCCAAGGCCGCTGGTGGTCTGGGGTGCGGGTGGGGGTGGTTGCTTGCCGCGCGGGGATGTTTGGGGCAGATGAAAGGGGGGACTCGGGGCGGCCGGGTGCGGTTGTGGAGTGCTCCTGAGGCGACGGGGAGGCAAGCGCGGGTGCGCGTGCGCTCCGTCAAGGTGTGCGCGGCTTCCTGGCGTCGGACGGTGCGCTGTAACGCACCCTACGGTGGCTACTCGGCCTTGCTGGCGGGTTTGGCGTTGAGGAGGCCGTAGCGTTCGGCGCCGAGCTTGTCGAAGAGGCCGAGCTGGGTTTCGAGGAAGTCGATGTGGCCTTCCTCGTCGGCGAGCAGTTCGTCGAACAGAGCGCGGGTGACGAAATCGCCGACGGCGTCAAAGTGGCGGCGGGCCTCGATGTAGAGGGTCCGCGCATCGTGTTCGGCGGCGAGGTCGGCCTCCAGCGTCTCGCGGACGGTCTGGCCGATGCGCAGGGGGTCGAGCTTTTGCAGATTCGGGTGGCCTTCAAGGAAGATGATCCGGGCAATCAGGCGGTCGGCGTGGTGCATCTCCTCGACCGACTCGGCGCGGGACTTGTCGGCGAGGTGGCCGAAGCCCCAGTCCTCTTGCAGCCGGTAATGCAGCCAGTACTGGCTGACCGCAGTCAGTTCGGACCGGAGGGCTGCGTTGAGGTAGTCGATGACCTTGGCGTCGCCTTTCATGGGGTCTCCTTTGCGTGCCTTGTGCCGTGTGCAGGATAACGGCGGGGTGCTGGGGTGGTTCCCTCAGGCGGACTTGCGCTTTTGGGGTGGGGCCTCGGGAATGCGGAAAGCGGTGGTCTGGCGCAGGGTGTCAAGAAACAGGGGCAGACAGCCGCCGCAGTCGGCCCGCTTGCCAAGCGCGCGGTAGACCTTGCCCGGGGTGATGAGGGTTTGCGGATCGGCAGCGCGCATCCAGGTGACCGCGGCGCGGATGTCATGGTCCGAAATGGACTGGCAGTGGCAGACGATCACTGGAACACC
>JBJTSJ010000484.1:0-11998 GCA_046076605.1 Tabrizicola sp. | reverse complement strand
CGCAGCATGCGGTCGCGGGCGTCGGTGTCGAACTTGACGTCTTTAGCAGCCATTATGATAGCTCCTTGAATGGGTTGTGGATTGCGTAGGGTGTGCTACAGCGCACCGTTCCTCAGGAAATGATCCCGAGGATGTCGCTTTCCTTCATGATCAGCAGCTCTTCGCCGTCCAGGGTCACTTCCGTGCCCGACCACTTGCCGAACAGGATCCGGTCGCCTGCCTTGACCGACGGCGCGATCAGCTCGCCCGAGTCCTTGCGCGCACCCTCGCCCACGGCGACGATCTCGCCCTCGGCGGGCTTTTCCTTGGCGGTGTCGGGGATGATCAGCCCGCCCTTGGTCTTTTCGTCGGACTGGATACGCTTGACCAGGACGCGGTCATGCAGCGGTTTGAAAGCCATCTGGGGTACTCCCTTGAGTTTCCAGGTTTGATCTTGATTAGCACTCAGCTTGCCCGAGTGCTAACGCGGCTTGAGGTAGGCGATGCCTTCCGCTGTGTCAACACCTCCGGCGCGGCTTTTCGCTTTGCCTTTTGCCGGTCGGATGCCACGATGGAGGCCACCGAACCAACAGTGATCCTGCGCATGTCCCGACTTCTGTCCTGCCTGTCCGCCCTGTTTCTTGGCGCCGTCTTGTCCGGCCCGGCATTGGCCGAATGCGTCGGTCGGAACCTGTTCGACGCCATGGACCCGGCCCGGTTGGCCGAAGTCACGGCCGCGGCCAATGCGGCGCCCTTCGCCACCGGCAACTTCTGGCGCGCAACCCGAGGCGATGAAGTCATCACCATAGCCGGGACGTACCACTTCGACGACCCGCGCCACACGCCGAACCTTGCGGCCCTGACCCACCACATCACTTCGGCCACGACCGTCCTCGTCGAAGCGGGCCCCGAGGAAGAGAAAGCCCTGATGGCGCATATCGCCAAGGACCCCTCGACCATGGTGATCACCGAAGGGCTGCCCCTGAACCAGCGCCTTCCGCCCGATGTCTGGGACCCCTTGGCAAAGGCGCTTTCGGACCGCGGCATTCCACCCTTCATGACCGCCAAGTTCCAGCCCTGGTACGTGCTGACGCTTCTGTCGATCCCGCCCTGCGCGATGTCCGCGATGGCCGACAAGCCAAAGGGCCTCGACGGCGCAGTGATCGACACCGCCCTTGCCGCCGGGGTCCCGGTGCGCGGACTTGAACCCTTCGACACGCTCTTCACCATTTTCGGCAGCATGACGCCCGAAGAACTGACCGAGATGCTGGTCTCCACCCTCGCCATCGAGGAGATGAGCGAGGACTACTTCACCACGCTTGTAGACAGCTACTTCGCCGGCGAAAGCCGCAAGGCCTGGGAACTGGCGCGTTTCGCCGGGTACGACATGCCCGGCTATACCCGCGACCAGATTGACGCCGACTTCGCCCGGATGGAGGAACTCGTCGCCTCCTCCCGCAACCGCGCATGGATCCCGGTGCTGACCGAGGCCGCCGCGCAAGGCCCGGTCTTCACCGCCTTCGGGGCCCTGCACCTGTCGGGCGAGGATGGCGTGCTGAACCTGCTCCAGAAGGAAGGCTTCACTCTGGAAGAGCTGCCATTGTGATCCTTCCCGGCGGGCTTGCGCGGCTCTACATCCTCGACTTCGGCCTGTTCGAGGTCCGGGGTGGCGAGCGTGTGATCGGCATCCCCGGCTTCCTCATGCAGACCGACCAGGGTGCAAACATCCTGTTCGACACGGGTTTTCCGCCCGACTACCTGACCGACCCTGACCGCCCGGGAAAAGACGGTCTTCCCCGCTTCGGTCGACTGCTCGATTTCCGCCATGCGCAGACTGCCGAAGGCGCGCTGGCCCTCTTCGGCCTGAAACCCGAAGACATCGATCTGGTGATCCTCTCTCACAGCCACATCGACCACGTCGGCTCGCTGCCGCTCTTCACCCATGCCCCCATCGTCCTGACCGCCCGCGAACGCGCCGAACCGAAGCCGCTCTACTTCGGTCAGGCCCGCCCCATGGACTGGCCGGACGCCTCCTACCACCTGATCGACGCCGACACCCCGGTCTGCGAGGGCCTGACCCTGATCCCCACCCCCGGCCATACCGCCGGGCACCTCTCGGCGCTGGTAACCCTCCCCGACGGGCGCAGCGCGATCCTTGCCGCCGACGCCATAAACCGCGCCTCCGAACCCGCCGAGGGCTTCGCCGACGCCGATGACCCTGTCGCCGCCAAGGCCTCCGCCACCCGCCTGCTCTCCCTCGCTCCGCCCGAGGCGCTCCTCATCTACGGCCACGAGCCCACGCAATGGCCTCTCCTGCCCAAAGCCCCCCAACCATGGTGACCGACCGCCGCCTTGGCCTGGCCATGGTCCTCGCCTCGACCCTGACCTGGAGCACGGCGGGTCTCTTCATCCGCGCCGCCGACACCGACCTTGCCACCATCATCTTCTGGCGCGGCACCTTTGGTGTCCTCGGCATGGCCGTAGTGCTGCTGGTCTTCCAGGGCTGGACCGGGCTGGGCAGCTTCAAGCGGCTGGGCAAGGCTGGCTGGGCCTATGTCTTCGTTTCGGTCCTGACCCTTCCCGCCTACCTTGCCAGCCTCCACCTCACCTCCATCGCCCATGTCGCGATCATCTACGCCACGGTCCCCCTGATGACCGCCTGCCTCGCTTGGGTCGTCCTGCGCGAAGCGGCCCCGCGCTCGGCCATCATTGCCTCTGTCCTTGCCCTGGCGGGGGCGGTCATCATGGTCGGACTCAGCACCGACGGCACCGCGCTTGGTGATGCACTGGCGCTCGCGATGACCTTCGGCATGGCGATCCTCGTCGTCCTCGCCCGCCGCAATCCCGAGATCCCGGCCCTTGCCGCAGGACTGATTGCCACCCTCCTGACCGTTGTCGCCGTGGCCCCCTGGGTGGCAACCACCATGCCCCCGACCGACACCATCGTCATCCTCGCCATCTTCGGCTTGTCGAACTCGCTCCTCGGTTTCGCGCTGTTCATCCTCGGCTCGCGCCGCATCCCTGCGGTCGAAACCGCCCCGATCGGCGCGCTCGAAGCCCCGATCGCCCCGGTCTGGGTCTGGCTGATGTTCGGAGAGACGCCAGGCCCGGCCACGCTCCTCGGTGGAGCCATCGTCTTCGCTGCCGTCTTCTGGCACATCCTGCGCAGCGCGCGGGCCTAGTCAGACAACGGCACAAAGGGGCACCCCGCATGGAATGCCCCCCTTGCCTTAGCGCTGGCCCGACCTGCCGGGGATCATCCCCCGCTTCAGCACCGGCTTCAGGCCCTGCGGACCCTTGTGACCCTTCAGAAGCACCGGGTCGAACCCCGGCCCCTTCGCGGTCTTCGGCAACGGCTTCAACCCCGCCAAACCGGGTCTTCCAGTCTTCGTTTTCGGCATGACCTGCCCCTGTCGTGGAGTTCAGTTTGGCCGGAACCCGGCCACGAAACGGCCCTAGGCCGAAACGGTCTTGTCCATTGTCAGGGCACTCCTTGGGTGAAGGGCTGCATCCGGGCCGTCAGGCCCCGCGTTCTGCCCCATCAGGGGCGTCAGGCTTGCTTGTCCATCGCGCCGCACTCCTCTGCCAAGGCGTCAAGATTGCCACAGGACCTGCGCCAGAACAACCGCCCAGGCGTCCGCCCTCGTTTCCCAAGGTCCGACCCGGACCGCGTCACATGACGCCGAACCGTTCGAAGGCTTCAACCGTGCTCATGCCGTTCTGGATGGCAAGGCGGACCTTGTTCTCGGTCGACGCCTTCTCGAAGGCCTTGGTGATGGCTTCCTCGGCCGCTTCCGAGGGGATCACCAGCACCCCGTCACGGTCACCATAGACGATGTCGCCGGGCCGTACCGCCACGCCCTCGATCTCGATCGGCACGCGGTAGTCGACGACCTTGCCGCGCGGCCCCTGGTCCTGCGCGAAACTCCCCATGCAGAAGCAGGGGAAGTTGAGGTCGAGGATTTCGTTGGTGTCCCGGCAATACCCGTCCAGCACCGCCCCCGCCGCCTTCAGGTGGATCGCCCGCGTCGACATCAGGCCCCCCCACAGCGCATAGCGGGGAGAAGACCCGGTGCAGATGTAGACCTCATGCGGCTTCAGGTCGTCCAGCGCGCGGAACATAAGGCCAAAGGGCTTGGAGGTCAGCGGGTTCTGCCCCTGGACAATGGTGCCGAAGTGGTCTGCCTCCAGCACGGGCATGGCCCGACCCAGCACCACCATGTCGTCCCGCACGGGCCGAAGGCGCGGCGGCAGGAACTGGTGGAGGAAGCCCATCGTGTCCAGGATGTCCCCCACTACGGCGGTGAAGAGGCTTTGCTTCATGGCCGCAAACATCTCGGCGTCATCGGCAAACTTCATCGGCTGTCCCCTCACTGCATCTGGCGGGCGACGTCGATGCCATGCATCACGCCCCTGATCTCACCCAGCCCCCGCAAACGCCCGATCAGTGAATAGCCCGGGTTGATCCGGTCCTTGGTCAGGTCATCGGCCATCAGGTGCCCGTGGTCGGGCCGCAGCGGAATACGCCAGTCCCGCCGACCCTTGGCCCGCCGCCGCGCCTGTTCATCCAGCAGAACCTGGATCACCGCCGGCAGATCGGAAGACCCACCAAGATGGTCCGCTTCATGGAACGACCCGTCCGGTTCGCGCGTGACGTTGCGCAGGTGGGTGAAGTGGATGCGGGGCGCAAATTCGCGGGCCATCGCGGTCAGGTCGTTGTCTTCCCGCGTGCCGAAGGACCCAGTGCAGAAGGTCAGCCCGTTCGTCAGCGTATCCGCAGCCGAGAAGATGCGGCGCACATCGGCGGCGTCCGACACCACACGCGGCAAGCCGAAAAGGGAGAAGGCAGGGTCGTCGGGATGGATGCAGAGGTTGATCCCCAGCTCCTCGGCCACCGGCACCACGGCGCGCAGGAAGTGGTTCAGATGCTCGGCCAGGTCCGCCGGGCTGATCCCGTCATAGGCGGCCAGCGCCTTCAGGAACCCCGCCCGGTCATACTTCACCTCGGTCGCGGGCAACCCTGCGATCAGGTTCCGCTCTACCCGCGCCACGGCAGCTTCGTCCATCCCGGCCAGCCGCGCCTTCGCCTCCTCCAGCCGCGCCGCTGAGTAATCCCACTCTGCCCCCGGCCTGCGCAGGACGAAGACGTCATAGGCCGCGAAATCCACCGCATCAAAACGCAAGGCCAGCGCGCCGTTCGTCATCGGGTGTCGCAACTCTGTCCGCGTCCAGTCCACCACCGGCATGAAGTTGTAGCAGACCGTCCCGATCCCATGCCGGGCCAGCGCGGCCAGCGAATCCTTCCAGTTGCCGATGTAGCGCTCGCGCTCTGCCGTCCCCAGCTTGATCGACGGATGGACCGGGATGCTCTCCACGACCGACCAGCGCAGCCCCGCCCCTTCGATCATCGCCTTCTGCCGCGCGATGGCCGCGTCGGGCCAGGGTGAGCCATCGTAGATCTCATGGATCGCCGTCACGATCCCCGTCGCCCCCGCCTGGGCGATATGGGCCAGCGGCACGGGGTCATTCGCGCCATACCAGCGGAAACACTCTTCCATCCGCTCCATCCCCGACCCCGCTCTTGTTGGACCAATACTGACGTTGATACCGGCTTTCTCGGCGAAATCAACGCCCCGCCATCGGTTTTCTGGCCAAATTCGCAGCCCGAAGCAAAGAAGATTGACAGAATCCGAATCCTGGTCCAACGAATAGAACAGACCTGAAGGGGGTAGACCGTGCTGGCAGAGGACCTTGAGGACAGCGCAAACGGCAGCGGGACTGATGCTCCACGCGTGTCTGCCGTCGACCGTCTGGTCGAGCAAATCCGCGAGATGCTGACCGACCGGGGCCTCACCATCGGCGACCCCGTCCCCACCGAACGTGAGCTTGGCGAGATGTTCCAGGCCTCGCGCAATACCGTGCGCGAAGCGCTGGTCGTCCTGCGCGCCTACGGGTTGATCGAAACCCGCCCCAAGGTCGGCGCTGTCGTCGCCGCCGGTCATGGCGAGGCGATCAAGCGCCTTTTCGCCTTCCACAACGGCATTTCCCCCGACAGCTTCCGCGACCTGCAGGGTTTTCGCCGCATCGTCGAACTGGGCGTCGGCGACGAAATCATCCTCAGGGCCTCCGAAGCCGAAATCGACGCGCTCGCCACGGTGAACGACCGGCTTCTGACCGCCGCCAGCGTCGACGCCGCCGCCAAGGCCGACTACGACTTTCACGAGGCGATCATCGCGCTTGGTGGCAACCGCACCACCCTTGCCGCCTATCGGATGCTGTCCCCGGTCATCATCGAGGTCATGCGCATCGGCAAGTCCGCGCGGCCCGTGCAGGCCGACACCCACACCGCCCATGCCGAGGTGATCGCCGCGCTGAAAGCCCGCGACCGCGTCGCCTATGCCTACCTTCTTAGCCGCCACCTGGACTTCGGCCTCCGCTTCGTCGCGGCGGCCGAGGACCGGCGGACCTGACCGCCGCGCCGTCCGCCCTGGCGGGCCGCGCATCCCAGCGACCGGAACGAAGCGCTCACGCGCCGGTCGCCCCGAGGAGAGAGCGCACCGAAACGGGAGGAGACAAATCATGATTACCAGACGGGGAATGCTGCTGACGTCCGTCGGCGCAGCCGCCGCAGGGGGCATCGGCCTGCCCGCCTTTGCCCAGGACCGCGCCATCGCCGGCATCGTCTTCCAGCAGGACCAGTACATGCGGACCGTGCTGATGGGCATGGCCGCCGCGGCTGAGGCTTCGGGGGTCGAGCTTCTGGAAGCCAACAGCGACAACAAGCTGGAGAAAGAGACCCAGCTCATCGACACCTACATCGCCCGCGGCGTCCAAGCCATCGCGCTGACGCCGCTGTCCGCCGACGGCTCGATCCCCGCGATCCAGAAGGCGGTGGACGCAGGCATCACCGTCATCACCTTCGGCACCACGGTGAACAGCGACCTGCCCAAGGCGTCGATCACCTCGTCGAACATCGACCTTGGCAATGCCACCGGCGACGCGGCCTCGGCTTTCCTCAAGACGCTCGCCCCCGACCGCAAGGTCAAGATCGCCACCGTCGCCTTCAAGTCGCTTCTGCCCGAGCAAAGCGATGACCGCGTCAACGGCTTCCTCGACAAGGTGAAGGACCAGGTCGAAGTCGTCGCCCAGCAGGACGCCTGGCTGGCCGAAAAGGCCGTGGCCGTCGCGTCCGACATCCTGACCGCCAACCCGGACATCGAACTGATCTATGCCGCGAACGAAGGCGGCACCATCGGTGCGGCGCAGGCGGTCAAGAAGGCGGGGCTTGAGGGCAAGGTCTTCGTCTTCGGCATCGACGGGACCGAGCAGCTGGCCAACATGCTGCTTGATCCCGACAACGTGCTGCAGGCCGTCACCGCCCAGCAGCCCTTCGAAGTCGGTCGCCTGGCACTTGAGGCTGCCAACGCCGTCCTCGACGGCAAGGAAGTCGAGAAGAACCAGTCGGTCCCTGTGCTGCCGCTGACGCGCACCAACCCCGACGGGGTCAAGGCGTTCCTCGAACAGCTGAAGGCGCTTGGCTGATCTGACGGACCGGCCCTAAGCTCCCGGGGCCGGTCCACCCCCTTGAAGGCCGTATGATGCTTGACGCCCAACCTACGGAAAGCCCGGACCGCGGGCGGCTGGAGTTCACCGCCGTCTCCAAGGCCTATGGCCCGACGCTGGCGCTTTCGCGCTTCAGCCACGACTTCGCGCCGGGCAAGGTTCATGCGCTGATGGGCAAGAACGGGTCGGGCAAGTCGACGCTGGTCAAGATCCTGGCCGGCGTCGTCCAGCCCTCCGAAGGCACCCTGCGCGTCGGCGGCAGACCGGCAAGCTTCGCCTCGCCGCATGACGCCTTCGCCTCGGGCGTCGTCACCGTCCACCAGGAACTGTCGCTCATCCCCTCTCTCTCCATCGGCGAGAACATCTTTCTCGGCCGCCTGCCGATGACACGCCGCCTCGGCGTCCGCGTCGTAGACTGGTCCCGGATGCACCGAGAGGCGGCGGCGCTGTTGCACGAGATGGGCCTCGACCTCGACACCCATCAGGAGGTCTCCACCCTCTCGGTCGGTCAGCAACAGGTGATCGAGATCGCCAAGGCGATGTCCTTCCGCCCCGCGATCCTCCTTCTCGACGAACCCACCTCGGCCCTTGCCACGCGAGAGGTCGACCTTCTCTTCACCCTCGTCCGCCGCCTGCGCGAACGCGGGGTCACGATCCTCTACATCACCCACCGGATGAACGAGCTGTTCCAGATCGCCGACACCTGCACGGTCCTGCGTGACGGGGTCTTTGCCGGGTCGATCGACATGGCGCAGGCCACCCCCGACCGCATCGTCGAGATGATGTTCGGCGAAACCGCCAAGGCGCGCCGTCCCACGCGCCGCGCCATCGACCGCTCTGGCCCGCCTCTTCTGGATGTGCAGGGCCTGACGCGGCATGGGGTGTTCGAGGACATCAGCTTTCAGGTCCACCCCGGCGAAATCCTGGGGATCGCGGGCCTCCTTGGGGCAGGCCGCACCGAAGTCCTCCGTGCCGTTTTCGGGGCCGACCGGGTGGATGCGGGCAGCGTCACCGTCGCCAGCCGCAGCTACCAGCGCCCCGGTCTGCAGGTGATGAAACAGGCGGGCCTCGGCTACACCCCGGAAAACCGCAAGGAAGCCGGCCTCGTTCAGATCCTCTCCACGCACGACAACCTCTGCCTCGCGAGCCTTGGCCGCATTTCCCAGGCCGGTATTGTCAGCCGGTCGGGCGAGCAGGGCTTTGTCGACCGCCAGATCAAGGACCTCGCCATCAAGGCCCCCGACCCGATGCTGCCAGTCTCCTCCCTGTCCGGTGGGAACCAGCAGAAGGTCGTCATCGGCAAATGGATGAACACCGCGCCCAAGGTGATGTTCTTCGACGAACCCTCGCGCGGGGTCGATGTCCAGGCCAAGCGGCAGATCTTTGACATCATCTGGCAGAAGGCGTCCGAAGGCCTGGGGGCCGTCTTCGTCTCCACCGAACTCGAAGAGGTGCTGGAGGTCGCCGACCGCATCCTCGTCATGCGCCAGGGCCGCATCGTGGCGACGGTCGACCCCACGGAAATCACCCTGAACGACCTCTACGCCATCTGCATGAAGGACCAGACATGACCGACGCGCCGACCACCGCGCAAAGGGCTGGCGGAGGGCTGATGCCCTTCATCCGCCGCTACACGATGGAGCTGATCCTTCTCGCCCTGATCGTTTTCCTGATCTTCACCGCGCCGGGTTTTGCCTCGCTGGCCAACACCCTGAACGTTCTGCGCACCGTCGCCATGCTGGGGATTATCGCCTTCGGCATGACCGCCGTCATCATCGCTGGCGAAATCGACCTGTCCGTCGGGGCAGGCGCGGCCCTTGCGGGTTGCATCGTTGCCTGGTTCGGCGAGACCTATGCCGACGCCTTGGGCGGCAGCTTTGCCCTGACCCTCGGCTTCCTCTGCGCGCTGATCGTCGGCTTCTTCACCGGCTTCATGACCGGCAAGTTCCGCCAGTGGTTCAACGTCCCCTCCTTCATCACCACGCTCGCCCTCTTCACCGCCCTGCGCGGGGCCGCGAACCTGATCACCGGGGGCTTCCCGCTGTCAAACCTCCCCCCAAGCTTCGGCTTCTTCGGCGGCGGCTACCTCTTCGGCATCCCCTTTCCGGTCTACCTTTTCGTCCTGACCTTCATCGGCATGCACTTCCTGATGAACCACACCTCCTTCGGGCGTGAGGTCTACGCGGTGGGCGGCAACATGGAGGCCGCGCGGCTTTCGGGCATCGACGTCTGGAAGGTGAAAAGCCTCACCCTCGCCCTGACCGGCGTCCTCACCGCCGTCTCCGGCACCCTCATCGCCTCGCAGATCGGCTCGGGCACCGGGACGACAGCGACGGGGATGGAGTTGGACGTCATCGCCGCCGTCATCATTGGGGGCACCTCGCTTTTCGGCGGCAAGGGGCGCATCTGGGGCACCTTCGTCGGCGTCATCTTCCTCGGCTGCATCTCCAACGGGATGACGCTGCTGAACGTCTCGGAATACTGGCAATACGTGGTGCGGGGGGCGATCATCCTGGGCGCCGTCCTTCTGAACCAGATGCTCGATCGCAGCCGCTAAGGGAGTCACCATGGAGTTCTCAGGCAAAGTCGCACTCGTCACCGGCACCTCCGGCATCGGCCGCGCCTCGGCCCGGCGGCTGGCGCAAGGCGGAGCGAAAGTCCTCGCCCTCGGCATCGACCCCACTGCCAATGCCGAATTCGACGCGCTCGCCAAATCCGACGGCCTCGCAATGGCGAGCCGCCTTTGCGACGTCTCCGACGACGCCCAGGTTGCCGCCGGTGTCGCCGAATGCATCGCCCGCCACGGCCGCCTCGACATCATCGTCAACTCCGCCGCGATCCACCCCTACGGCACGGTCCTGACCACCGACCCCGCCACCTTCGCCCGCTGCATGGCGGTGAACGTCGGCTCCATCTACCTGACCGGTCGCCACGGCATCCCGCACATGACCCAGGGCGGGGCCATCGTGAATATCGCCTCGGTCCAGGGCTTCGCCTGCCAGCAGAAAGTCGCTGCCTACGTGGCCACGAAGGGCGCGATCCACGCCCTGACCCGCGCGATGGCCCTCGACCACGCCGACCAAAAGGTCCGCGTCAACTCCATCTCCCCCGGCTCGGTCCGCACGCCGCTCCTGTCCCTCGCCGCCCGGACCTACGGCGGCGAGGGCGTGACTGAGGAACAGGCCTTCGCCCGCTTTGGCGCCGCCCACCCCATCGGCCGCATCGGCGAGGCGGAGGAAGTCGCCGACCTTGTCGCCTACCTCGCCTCGGACAAGGCCGGGTTCATCACCGGTTCGGATTTCCGCATCGACGGCGGGTTGACTGCCGGGATTGGAGTGAAGTGATGAAGATCGGCCTTGGCTTCTATCGCGAGATGCTGACCCCCGACAATTTCCGCTTTGCCGTTCAGGCGGGGGCCACCCATGTCGTCGCCCACCTGACCAACTACTTCGCCGGCCGCGACCCCAAGATCCACGGCGGCGATCCCCGGCAGGGCTGGGGCGACTGCTCCACCGACACGCTCTGGACTTACGAGGAGTTGTCCGCGCTGGTGAAGGCCCTGAAAGCCGAGGGCCTCGAACTCGCCGCGCTGGAGAACTTCTCCCCCCGCTTCTGGTACGACGTCCTCCTCGGCGGCCCCGACCGCCCCTCCCAGATCGAGGGCCTGAAGCGCCTGATCCGCGACGCCGGACGGGCGGGCGTCCCCTGCATCGGCTACAACTTCTCCATCGCCGGGGTCTACGGCTGGACCCGCGGCCCCTACGCCCGTGGCCGCGCCAATTCCGTGGGCCTCGGCATGGCCCCTTCGGAACTCGACGCGCCGATCCCCGACGGCATGGTCTGGAACATGCGCTACCGCCCCGAACGGCCGGGCGCACCCCCGGTCTCCCTGACGGAAACCGAGCTCTGGGACCGCCTCCGCCATTTCCTGTCCGAGATGGTCCCCGTCGCCGAAGAGGCCGGCGTCACCCTCGCCGCCCACCCCGACGACCCGCCGCTCGACCTCCTGAGAAACACCCCGCGCCTGGTGAACCGGCCCGAGAAATACGACCGCCTGATGTCCTTGGTGGACAGCCCGCGGAACGGCCTCGAACTCTGCCTCGGCTCCCTGCAGGAAATGCCCGGCGGCGACATCTATGACCACGTCCGCCGCTTTGCCCGCACGGGCCGCATCGGTTACATCCACTTCCGCAACGTGCGCGGCAAGGTCCCCCGATACGTTGAAACCTTCGTCGACGACGGCGACATCGACATGGCCGAGATCGTCCGCATCCTGCGGGATGAGAACTACCAGGGCGTGATGATCCCCGACCACACGCCCGAGATGACCTGCGACGCGTCCTGGCACGCCGGGAAAGCCTTCGCGTTGGGCTACATGAAGGCGCTCGTCCAGAACGCCCACGCCCTTGGCCCGGCGCGCAGCCTGGCGGTGGCCGCAGAATGACAGTCGAGGTCG
>JBJTSJ010000483.1:0-2629 GCA_046076605.1 Tabrizicola sp. | reverse complement strand
AAATGCACAGCCGAAACGAAAAGGGCGGCCCGAAGACCGCCCCATCGCGGGTGCGACGCATGACAAGGTGCTGCCGGTGGGCGAACATCCGCTGCAGCTTTATTCGCTGGCGACGCCCAACGGGATCAAGGTGACGATCCTGCTGGAAGAGTTGCTGGAGGCGGGCCATGACGCCGAATACGACGCCTGGCTGATCGACATCGGCAAGGGCGACCAGTTCGGGTCGGGCTTCGTCGAGGTGAACCCGAATTCGAAGATCCCGGCGCTGAAGGATCATTCCAATGGGCAGCGGGTCTTTGAGTCCGCCTCGATCATGCTGTATCTGGCCGAGAAATTCGGGGGCGCGTTCATTCCGAAGGATGCCTCGCAGCGGACCGAGATGTTCTCGTGGCTGTTCTGGCAGATGGGCTCCGCGCCGTTCGTGGGCGGCGGCTTCGGGCATTTCTACGCCTATGCGCCGGTGAAGATCGAATACGCGATCAACCGCTATGCGATGGAGACGAAGCGGCAGCTGGACGTGCTGGACCGGCACCTGGCGGCGAATGAGTGGATGGCGGGCGAGTATTCGCTGGCCGACATGGCGATCTATGCCTGGTACGGCAATCTGGTGCTGGGGCGGGCCTACAATGCGGCCGAGTTCCTGGATGTGGAGAGCTACAAGAACGTGCTCGCCTGGGCCAAACGCATCGACGCGCGGCCGGGGGTCATCCGGGGGCGGAAGGTCAACCGCTCCTGGGGCGAGGATTGGGAGAAGCTGCCGGAGCGTCATTCCTCGCCCGACTTCGACGCGCTGCCCAAGGCGCCCTGACCTACCAGGGGAGGGGTTTCCCGTCCCGGAAGAAGCCGCCGGTCGGCCCGTCTTGGGGCAGGTCGGCGGCCCAGAGGATGCTCGCCGCGCCTTCGGAGACAGGTCGCGCGCCCATCTCGGCCCCGCCCGGGAAGGTGGCGGTGAAGCCGGGGCAGACGGCGTTGATCTTGACCCCTGAGGTTTCTTCTTTCGCCAGTTTGGCCGTGAGCGCGTTCAGCGCGGCCTTGGCGACGGCATAGCTGGTTCCCATCGCATTGTCGGTGGTCAGCCCGAAGGCCGTGTCGCCGTGCGAGCCCGCGCCGGAGGAGACGTTGACGAGGCGACCTGCGGGCGACTGGCGGAGGAGCGGCAGGAAGGCCTGGGCCATCGCCCAGGTGCCCATGAGAGTGACGTCGATCACCTGCCGCGCGACGACAAGGTCGGCGCCGGCGGCGGTTTCACCCCAGGGGGCGGTGGCGGCGGCGTTGTTGATGAGGAGGTCGAGGTGGCCCTCTTCCGTCGCGATCCGGGCAGCGGCGGCGGCGACGGCCGAGGCGTCGCTGATGTCGAGCGCGATGGGATGGACATCGCCGGGGAGCGCTACGGCCATCGCCTGCACCTGAGCCAGCGTCCGCGCGCTGATCCAGACCCGGTCACCGCGCCGGGCGAGTTCGGCTGCCACCGCGAAGCCAAGCCCGGTGTCCTTGCCCACGCCCGTCACCAATGCCACCCGTGCCATGCCCTGTCCTTTCGCGGTTGCCTGGGAGAAGCCTGTCACCTATACTGCCAGTTGGTCCAGTACTGTCATTATTGTCAGCTTAAGGTGCGTCATGACCCCCTGTCCCGTCCAGACCGCAATTGGCATCGTCGGCGGCAAGTGGAAGGCGGGCATTCTGTTCCGGCTGCAGGGTGGACCGATGCGGCTGTCCGAGCTCTTGCGGCAGATGCCCTGGATTTCCGAACGCGTGCTGATCCGGCAGTTGAAAGAGCTGGTCGACGTTGGCGTCGTGCACCGGCATGACTACCGCACCGTGCCGCCGAAGGTGGACTACAGCCTGACTGATTATGGCCGCACGTTGGGGCCGATCCTGCAGGCGGTAGGGGACTGGGGGCAGAGGCATCTGGATGCGGGGCGGCCCGTCCTGAAGGATTGAGGCCCGGTCGCTGCTGGCCTAGGCTAGCCGAAAAGGGGGGAGTCATGGCTGCAGAACGGGTTGCCGTCGTCACTGGCGCGGCGGGCGGATTGGGGCGGGCCTTCGTGGACCGGTTGTTGGCTGATGGGCTGACCGTGGTGGGCGTGGACATCGATGGTCCGGCGCTTCTGGCGATGGCGGCGGACCGGGAGGGGTTCGTGGCCGAGGCGGTGGACCTGACGGATGCCGAGGCGATTGGGGACCTGTTCGACCGGCTGGTCGCGCGGTTCGGGGGCGTGGATGCGCTGGTGAACAACGCGGGGACCTGTTTCATGTCAGACTTTCCCGACATCCCCGCGCATGAGTTGGACCGGCAGATGGCGATCAACTTCTCCTCGGCCTTCCATTGCTGCCAGGGGGCGGTGAAGGCGATGGCGGGGCGGCCGGGGGTGCGGAAGATCGTCAATATTTCGTCGAACGGGGCCTACAACTTCGACGTCTTCGACCCGCCGCACTACCGCGCCTCGAAGGCGGCGATGGACACGCTGACGAAGGACCTCGCGCGGCGCTGCGCGCGGGAGAGGATCGCGGTGAACTCGATTGCCCCGGCGATGACGGAGACGCCCTTGTTCAACGTGCTGACCGAGGAGGTGCTGGCGAAGGCGATCAGCGCCATGCCGCATGGACAGGCGATGCAGCCGGAGGAGAT
>JBJTSJ010000482.1:0-4847 GCA_046076605.1 Tabrizicola sp. | reverse complement strand
TCATCAGCCAGGTGGTGAAGACGAAGAAGATGCCGATCATCAGGATCGACAGGTAGGTCGCCCGCGGGATGGTTCGTTCCGGATCGCGTGCCTCTTCGCCGTAGATCGTGGTCGCCTCGATGCCGATGAACGACCCCAGGCAGAACAGGATCGCCGCCGTCAGAGACCCCGAATTCAGGGCCGAGAAGTCCAGGATGTTGACCGCAAGTCCGGTGCCCTCGGCCCCGCCCGCGCTCAGTATCGCGAAGTCGACGATCAGGACGATCAGGTATTCCAGGCCCACCAGCACGACCATCACCTTGGCCGACAGGTCTACCTGCCGATAGCCCAGGATGCCCACCAGCGCGATGGCGATCAGGCTGTAGGCCCACCAGGGCAGGTTGATGCCGAACTGGCTGAACACCCCGGCCGAGACCCCGCCCAAGAGGCCGATCAGGCCAAACTGCATGGTGTTGTAGGCGACCAGCGCCATGACCGACACCGCGCCGCCCCAGCCGCCTCCAAGCCCGCGTGCGGCATAGGCGTAGAAGGCGCCCGCGTTGATGACATGGCGGCTCATCGCGACGTAGCCGGCCGCAAAGGCCAGCATGATCAGCGTGAGCAGGATGAAGGTCAGCGGGATCCCCGTCCAGTTGCCCAGAAGAAAGGCCAGCGGCATGGCCCCCGCGACCCCGGTCAGGGGGGCGGCGGCCGAGATGACCATGAAGGTGACGGCCACCAGCCCCAGCGAATTCCGCCGCAGCCGGTTTTCACCGATTTGAGTAAAGTCTGACATGTTCCCTCCGTGTTGCGCGGTGACCGGTCTTCTTGCCGGTTCACCCCTGGTCTCGCGGTCACTCAGGGCCGCAGATTACTTAACAGTTTAACTATCTCCACCGAGATGTATAGCCTTTCTGTAGGCCCGCTGGCCGTACAGCAGCGCCGAGCCCGATCCCGACAGCCGCACCGCCGCAACGCGCCCGACGATGATGTGGTGCGTCTCCCACAACAGCGCCGTTGCCAGGCGGCACTCGAACACCGCCGTCGCGCCGGCCAGGACGGGCTGGGCCAGCGCCCCCGCCTCCCAGGCGGCGCGGTCGAACCGGTCCTTGCGGTCCGTCCCGCTGCGCCCGGCAAACAGGTTGGCCAGCTCCTGCTGGTCTTCCGCCAGAAGGTTCGCACAGAACGCCCGGTTCTGCAGGATCGCCGCCGCCGCCGGGGACTGCCGGTTGATGCAGACCAGAAGCGACGGCTGTTCTCCATCGGCCGAGACCGAGGTCAGCGATGAGACCGTCACCCCGTCCCGCCCGCCCTCGCCATCGGTGGTAGCCACTGCCACGAAGGTCGCGGCGCGACTCATCCCCTCGACGAAGGCGGCACGCAGGTCGGCAGCTTCGGTCATCGCTTTATCCAAGGTCAAAGAACCTCTCCAATTCCACATCCGGGACTTTCCGGCGAAACTCGTCATGCTGAGACTCGCGCGTCGCCGTGAAGCCGTCAACGAAACGATCGCCCAACCAGTCGCGGGCAAACTCCGACGCCCGCAGCCGCGCAATCGCCTCGGGCATCGACCGGGCGAAGTCGCGGGTCGGCTCCTGGGCATAGCCCGAGCCGATGACCTCCGGGTCCGGCTCGATCTTGCCCAATATCCCTGCGATCCCCGCCGCCAGCGTCGCCGCCGTGGTCAGGTACGGGTTGGTATCCGCCCCCGGCAGCCGGTTTTCCACCCGCAGCGACCCCGGATCATGTCCCACAAGCCGGAAGCAGGTCGTCCGGTTCTCGTACCCCCAGGTCAGGCCGGGCGGCGCAAAAGTCCCCGGTGCAAAGCGGCGATAGCTGTTCACCGTGGGCTGGAAGATCAGGGTCATGTCGCCGATATAGGCCTGCAACCCGCCCAGAAAATGGCGGAAGGTCTGGCTGACACCATTCTTCTGGCTGGCGTCCCAGAACACCGGCACCCCCGCCTTGTCCTTCAGGCTGATGTGCAGGTGGATCGACTGGCTGTCCGCCGCCTCGTTCCAGCGCGGCATGAAGGTCACCGACTTGCCCTGCCGCAACGCCAAGGCCCGCAGGAAGTTCTTCAGGATCACCAGCTGGTCCGCAGGCTCCAGCCCGCCCCCGGCCGCAATGCAGCACTCCATGAACCCCGCGCCGATCTCCTCGTGCATCTTTGCGAGGTCGACCTTCAACGGCTCGCAGATCGCCGCCAGCGCCTCGTACCATTCCGTCTGCACCGCCTGGTACAGGATCAGGTCGTGGCTCGCGTGCTGGGTCGCGGGTTTCAGGTTGCGGTAGCCCTTCGCCCTGGCGCTTTCCGGCGTCTCGTCGAACAGGGTGTACTCCAGCTCCATCCCGTATTTCGGGAACAGCCCCGCCTCTGCCGCCCGGCCCAGCACCTTGGTCAGGATCGACCGAGGGCACAGCTCCGCCGAAGCCCCGGTGAAATTCGACAAGACCAGCAGGTCATGCCCCGGCTTCGACCACGGCAACCGGCGCACGCTGGACGGATCGACCACCAGCGGATCGTCATGGAAATCACCTCTGTCGTCATTCACCCCCGGCAGGTTCAGGTGCACATCCGTCGGGTCCAGCGCCAGCTGCGCCGGGGCCATCCCCATCCCCGCCTTCGCGATCCCCCGCAGCGCGCTGGCCGACACCATCTGCCCGCGCAACAGGCCGTTGGTATCCGTCATCGCCACCGTGGCAAAGCGGCTGCCGGGGTCGGCAAGGAAGTCGTCAAGCGTCATGGATCACCTGTTGGGAAGGGGCGCCTGTCAGCGCTTCAAGTTGGTTCAGGTCCGGCCCGGGGGCCGTGGAGTAGGCCTTCAGGAACACCCGCAGCCCGTTCAGGATATACCTCTGCAGCATGGCCCGGTCGGGCTGCGCGTCGGGCATGTACAGCGCCTGGGTCCGCGGGGCGGAAAGGATCAGGCCCCACAAGTCCTGCGCCGCCAGTTCCGCATCCTCGAAGTCCAGCCGCCCGGCGCGGCGCTGCCCGTCCAGATAGCGCATGATCCCGCGCAGCAGATGGTCGGGGCCAGACGCCTGATACGCCCGCCCGATCTCCGGGAACCGCTGCACCTCACCGATGATCAGCCGCGCCAGCGCCAGCATTTCGGGCCGCATCACCGTGTCGGCATAGGCCCAGGCAAAGACCAGCAGGTCCGCCACCATGCCCTGATCGGACGGATGCTCGAACACGTCCAGCATCGCGTCCCGCTTGCCCAGCATCATCGCCTGGAACAGGCTCTCCTTCGAAGGGAAATAGGAATACAGCGTCGGCTTCGTCACCCCCGCCTCGGCCGCCACCGCATCCATCGAGGCCCCCGTATAGCCCTGCGCCGCGAACACCTTCAGCGCCGCATCCAGGATCGCACGCTCCCGGTTGAGCCGGTTCTGCTCACGGCGCGAGGCGGTCATGCCAGCCGCTCCAGCAAGTTCAGGAGTGGCTTCGCATAGGCCCCTGGCGCCTCGACGTTGCAGACATGGCCTGCGCCCGCGATCACCTCGAACCGCACATCCGGGCGTGGCGCCAGATCCCAGATCCGCCCCGCAACGCCCCGGATCTCGGACGGAGGCGCCAGCCGGTCATGCTCTCCCGTCATCAACAACACCGGCATCGTCAGCCGGGAAAAGTCGAACCGCTCCAGCGGGTTGGTGAAACAGGTCAGCGCATCGCGATAGGTCGCCGCCGGGATCGCGGCCATGCTGTCGAACAGCCTTTGCCGAACCGTCTCGGGCGCGCCAGGACTGGCCAGCACCTTCACCACTGCAGGCGCAAAATCCGCCGGGGTCTTCCCCGCGTTCAACGGCACCTCGCGGCTGACGCGAAACGCCTCGCGCTCATCCGGCCCCGCCTCGGACATGCCGGTGCAGCCCCCGGACAAGACCAGCGCGTCCAGCATCCCCGGATGCCGCATTGCGAAGGACGTGGCGATCCAGGACCCGTAGGACAGGCCCACCAGCACCAATCGTTTCGCCCCCAGCTTTTCCGCCACCCGCAGAATGTCGGCGCAATAGTCGTCGACCGTGGACTGCCGCGGTCCAAGCGTGCTGTCGCCATAGCCCCGCAGGTCCAGCGCAGCGGCCCGCATGGTGCCACCGACGGCACGAAGCTCCTCGTCCCAGTTCGACCGCCCGCCGCCGATTCCGTGCAGAAACAGGCACAACCGCCCGTCGCCAAGGTCCGGCGTCACCGACAGCGCCAGCCGAGGCAGGTCGTCAACGACCAACGTCTCTACCGGGACTGGCGGCCGGACCGGCGAAGCCTCGACCGCTGGCACCTTCGCCACCGATAGCGCCGCGATCCCCGCTTCGAAAACCGCTTTCGTCCCTTCGCAGATCGCCCCCAGACGCGCCGCCGGGGCCCGCACCGTCGCGGTCCAGCTGACCACCGACCCACCCGCCGCGGCTGGGGTCACCGTGACCCGCGCATCATAGGCCTCGCAGTCGCGGATGCCCTCCAGATGCGTGTACCCCAGCACCCGGTCACTGTCCGAGAAGTACGTCTGCTGTTCGCGGTAGACAGTGTCTTCCCCCGTCACCGTGAACGCCCGGACCCGAGCCCCCTGCGGCCCCCGTTCGTCGCGCAATGTGGCGACCCAGGGATGCCAGATCCCGCAGAAGTCACGCAGCACGGACCAGACGTCGTCCGGCGCCCGGGCCACATGGCCCTGAACCTGGACGACGTCACGCCCCATCAGCGCAGACCCTTCAGGGAACCCGCGTCACCCCGCCACAGCGAGTTCCTCGCCCCGCCCTCATCCCCGGGGGCAGTGTCCAGTTCGGACATCTCGTACAGCGCCAGCACCCCGATATAATCCTCCATGATTTCAGAGGTATAGGGCAGCATCAGCGCCCCGCAGCGG
>JBJTSJ010000481.1:0-11340 GCA_046076605.1 Tabrizicola sp. | reverse complement strand
GATCGACATGCTCCCCCGAACCTCGACGGAAGGGGAAGCCTGCTTTGCCCCCTATGCCGGTGGTGCGGTCTTCAACACGGCCATCGCTCTGGGCCGGCTGGGTGCGCCGTCTGCCTTCTTCTCGGGCGTATCAAACGACATGCTGGGGGAAATCCTGGCCGATACGCTTACCGCGTCGAAGGTCGACACCCGTTATTTGGCGCGGTCCGACCGGCCGACGACGGTGGCCTTCGTGAAGCTGGTGAATGGCCAGGCGACCTATGCCTTCTACGACGAGGCGACGGCGGGGCGGATGTTGTCGACCGCCGACCTGCCCACGCTTCCCCCAGCGATCGACACGCTGTTCCTAGGTGGGATCAGCCTGGTCAACGACCCTGCTGCCAGTACCTACGAGGCGCTGCAGGCCCGGGAATGCGCGGCCCGTGTCACCATGGTCGACCCCAACATCCGCCCCGGCTTCATCGCCGGGAAAGAGGCCCAGTACCGCGCCCGGATCGAGCGGATGATTGCACGGGCCGACATGGTCAAGTTGTCGGATGAGGACCTGCACTGGCTGGAAGGTCCGGGCGACCTGACGGCCCTTGCGCGGGGCATCCTGCAAAAGGGTCCGAAAGTCGTGTTCATCACCGAAGGCGCCAACGGGGCGCGGGCGGTGACAGCGACGCAGGACGTCTTCGTGGCCGCACAGAAAGTGACCGTGGTCGACACGGTCGGCGCGGGGGATACGTTCAATGCGGGCGTTCTGGCCGCGCTGCATCAGGCGGGGGCCTTGACCAAGGCCGGGGTTGGCCAGCTGTCAGACGCAACCCTTCAGGCCGCACTCAGCCTCGGGTCGCGCGCTGCGGCGGTCACGGTCAGTCGCGCCGGGGCAAACCCGCCCTGGGCACACGAGCTGTGAGGGCGGTCGTCCAGCGTGTCAGCGAGGCTTCGGTCCGGGTCGACGGCCAGCTTCTGGGGCAGACCGGCCAAGGCTTCCTGATCCTGGTCTGCGCGATGGCGGGCGATACCGAAGCGCAGGCCGAGAAGCTGGCCGCCAAGATCGCCAAGCTGCGGGTCTTCAAGGATGATCAGGGCAAGATGAACCTGTCGATCCGCGACATCGGCGGCAGCGCGCTGGTGGTCAGCCAGTTCACCCTGGCCGCCGACCTGCGCGGCAACCGGCCAGGCTTTTCGACCGCCGCCGCCCCAGCTGAGGGCGAACGGCTGTATCTCTATTTCAGCCACTGTCTTGCAAAAGAAGGTGTGCCCGTCGCAAACGGCCGGTTTGGGGCGGACATGGCGGTCAGCCTGATCAATGACGGGCCTGTGACCATCTGGATGGACACAGACGACCTTTAGGTGGACGGGTGTGCTTCAGTTGAACGGATTGCCAGGCGTCCGCTTGGTGATCACGTCGCCGCAGTCGACCAGCGCCGAGATCGAGGCGCTGGACCCGGCCAACGAATAGTTCTGTACGTCAGATCCGTCGTCGTCCCGCAGGTACAGCCGGTTGCCACGCGCGACCTCGGCGATGAAATCGCCACCGGCATCGCTGTTCGGCAGGTAGAACAACACCGAATTCTGATAGAGTTCCGCACCTGTCAGGTTCCACGGGGCGCGGCGGTCGATCTGCACGCCCAGGTCGGCGGTCTGGCCTTCGCCGAACTCCCAGGCAGTTGAATAGAACTGAAGTTGCACCGCACCGTCCGGGAAGGTCCAGATCGAGAAGCTTTCCCCGGGGGCCTTCACCTCGGCCACGCAGCCGACCGACCCGTCGTCCCAGCCCACTATCGAGACTTCCCAATGCTTGTGGGAAAACAGCACTTCCGACTGCTGCGCAGTTGCGGCACCAGCAACCAAAGCGACGCCCAACGCAGCCGCCAGACCCAGTCCAATTTTCATCGTCCGATACCCTTAGCCGATCCTGTTTTCGCTTTTTCGCGCCAAGGCGCGATTCAGGCAAATGAATCTTTCGGTCATTTTCAGGGCAGGAAACTAGTCTGAAGTCTGGCTCAGGCCGCCCATTCCCAGGGGTTCGAGAACTGGCCCAATACCGAGGCAATCGCAGTGTCCTCAACGGGCGCCTGCTTCTGCAACTGGGCGACCAGGCCCCGCTTCTTGTCCTCGATCACCGCCGTAACCCGTGCCGGAAGGCCGGCCTCGGCCAGAGCCGCATCGTAGGTGCGGGTGATGGCCATCCGTCGCAAGTCGGGCTTGAATACCTTGCCCACGGCCGTCTTCGGCAGTTCCGGCAGGATTTCCAGATGCTTGGGCAGGGCCGCGCGTTCGCTGATATGCTTCGATGCATAGGCCATCAGGTCATCGACCGTGGCCGACGACCCCTTTACCAGCTCGACATAGGCGCAGGGCAGCTCGCCTGCATGGGCGTCGGGTTGGCCGATCGCGCCCACGAAGCCCACCGCCTCATGCCCCATCAGCGCCTCTTCGATGATTGCCGGGTCGATGTTGTGGCCGCCGCGGATGATCAGGTCCTTCGCCCGCCCGGTGATGAACAAATAGCCATCCGCGTCGATCCGCCCCAGGTCGCCCGTGCGCAGGAAGCGGCCTTCGGCGAACAGCTCCTTGTTCTTGTCCTTCTCGGTGTAGGTCGAGCCCTCGTAGACCCCGGGGTTCGAGATGCAGATCTCGCCACCTCATCCACCGCGCATTCGCGGAAGTCGGTGGCACCCTGACGGGTCAGGATGCGGACATTGGTATAGGGGAACATCAGCCCGACCGAGCCGATCTTCTTCACCCCGTCCGGCGGGTTGATCGAGACAAGGCAGGTGGCTTCGGTCAACCCGTAGCCTTCGACGATCTCGATTCCGGTTTCCTTCTTGAACCGGTTGTAAAGCTCGATCGGCAGCGGAGAGGAGCCCGAGAAGGCGTTCTTCAGGCTGGAAATGTCGGCATTCACCGGCCTCTGCATCAGCGCGGCAAGGGCTGTCGGCACGGTGATCAGGTAGGTCACCTTGTAGCGTTCGATCAGCTTCCACAGGTTGTCGAAGACACCTTCGCCACGATAGCCCTGCGGGGTCGGGAACACGACATGCGCGCCAGAGCCGATCATCGACATCAGGATCGGATAGCAGGCAAAGACGTGGAACAGGGGCAGGGGGCACATCACCACGTCCGTGGGCTTGAACAGCAGCGTCGTGCCCAGCCAGCCGTTGTAGATCATGCCATCGGCCTTGTGCTGCGCAACCTTCGGCATCCCCGTCGTCCCGCCGGTGTGGAAATAGGCGGCGACATGGTCCTCGGTGCGGTCGGCGAAGGTCAGCTTGTCTGCGGGCATCCGCGCCATCTCGGCCCGGAAATCCTTGATATTCGCGGTGTGCTGCGGCGGATTCTTTGGCCTGATCAACGGTACGATGACCTTCTTCAGGCCCGCAAGATACGACACCAGATCGACTTCCAGAACGGTCTTGACGTTCGGGGCGAACTGCACCGCTTCGGACACCTTCTGCGGCAGATCAGTCTTCGGGAAGGCCTTCAGCGTGACCACGACCTTAGCCTTGGTCTCCCGCAGGATCGCCGCAATCTTTTCGGGCTCCAAAAGGGGGTTGATCGGGTTCATGATGCCCGCCACGGCCCCGCCCAGCAGGGTAACGACCGTGTCCATCGAATTCGGCAGGACGAAGGCGACAACGTCCGTCTCTCCTACGCCCAGGCTGCGGAACAGGTTGGCGGCCTGGGTAACCTGGGCGTGAAGCTCGGCCCAGGTCAGGGTAACCTTCTTGGTCTCGGGCCCGGACAGCAGCTGAAAGCTGACTGCCGGCCGCGCGCCATGGGCGGCCTTCGCACGGCTGAGATATTCGTAGATCGACCGGGCCTGGCCACGCTGGGCCCAAGGCATTTCGGCCTCAATCGCGCGCAAGTCCGCTGCCGTGGCGAAATTCGTCATCTTTTCCTCCCCTGATCCGCGTCCGCTGTTTCCGCGGGCTTTCGCTGAACATGGGGATGGCAAACGCCTTTGTGAAGTCGGATTGTCCCGACTGGCGCCGCAGGACGCTACGTCAAAGCGCGCCTTCGGTGAACTGCAGCCGGGCCAGCCGCGCATAAAGCCCGTCTTCGGCCACCAAAGCGTCATGCGTGCCCTGCGCGACGATCCGGCCTTGATCGAAGACCACGATCCGGTCAGCGCGCTTTACCGTGGCCAGCCGGTGTGCCACGACCAGTGTCGTGCGACCCTTGGCCAGCGTCTCGACTGCTGCCTGCACCAGCCGTTCGCTTTCCGCATCCAGTGCGCTGGTCGCCTCGTCCAAAAGCAGGATCGGCGCGTCGCGCAGGATGGCGCGGGCGATGGCCACCCGCTGCTTCTGTCCACCCGAAAGCATCACGCCACGTTCGCCCAGATAGCTGTCATAGCCCTGTGGCAGCGCGGTCAGGAAGTCATGCGCAGCAGCAGCTTGCGCGGCGGCCTCGACCTCGGCATCCGTGGCGTCGAGGCGGCCAAAGCGAATGTTCTCGCGCGCCGAGGTGGCGAAGATCACCGGGTCCTGCGGCACCAGAGCGATGGCGCGGCGGAAATTGCCCCGCGCCATGTCCGTCAGAGCGATCCCGTCTAAGGTGATCCGACCCGCCTGCGGGTCATAGAACCGCATCAGCAGTTGCAGGATCGTGGTCTTGCCCGCGCCCGAAGGCCCGACCAAGGCAACCGTCTCTCCCGGCTTCACATGCAGGCTGACCCCGTTTAGGGCGCTTGCCTCCGGTCGCGCTGGATAGCGGAAGGTCACATCCTCAAACGCGATCTCGCCCAGCACCGGGCGGGGCAGGGCCACCGGACGCAGCGGATCCTGCACCGAATCCTCGGTCCCCAGCAGCTCTACCAGCCGTTCGGTCGCACCCGCCGCGCGCTGCAATTCGCCCCAGATCTCGGACAGCGCACCCACGGCGCCTGCGACCATCACCGCATAGATCACGAACTGGATCAGCGCGCCCACCGACATCGCGTCCGCCCGCACATCCCGTGCGCCGACCCACAGCACACCGACAATTCCCGCGAAGGTCAGGAAGATCACGATGACCGTCATCACCGCCCGCGTTTTGATCCGCGCCTTGGCCGAGGCAAAGCTCTTCTCCGTCACCTCGGCAAACTGGCCCTTCGTCGCGCCCTCATGGGTAAAGGCCTGCACCGTCTGGACCGAGGTCAGCGCCTCGGACGCCGAGCCGGAGGAGGCTGCGATCCAGTCCTGGTTTTCCCGCGACAGGGCCCGCAAGCGGCGGCCCAGCACCACGATCGGCACGATGATCGCCGGGACGATCAGCAGCACCAGCCCGGTCAGCTTGGCCGATGTCAGGAACAACAGCACCAGCCCGCCGAACAGGATCAGCACGTTGCGCAGGGCGACGGAAACCGACGATCCGATCACCGACAGGATCAGCGTCGTATCGGTGGTGATCCGGCTCAGCACCTCGCCGGTCAGGATACGCTCGAAGAAGGCGGGCGACATGCCCAGCACCCGGTCGAACAGCGCGCGGCGGATATCCGCCACCACGCGTTCCCCCAGACGGGTCACAAGGTAGTAGCGCAGGCCGGTGCCGACCGCCAACAGCGCGGCAATGACCAACGCGGCGGCGAAATACTTGTCCAAGAGTTCCGCATTGGCGTCGTTGAACCCGTCGATCACCCGGCGCACGGCCAGTGGCAGGACCAGACTGACCGACGCCGTCAGTACCAGCGCCAAAAGCGCCAGCCCCAAAAGTCCGCGATAAGGCCAGAGAAACGGCACCAGACCGCGCAGCGCGCCGACCCGCTTCGACTTCGGCCGATCCTCGACCGCAGAGCTGTCCGACATCCATCCGCCCCATCCCGTTCGGGCAAGGGTTTAGTCTGCCCAAGCCGCCGCGACAAGCACCGGGCCTCTGACAACGGGGCCTTTCCCCCACCCACGCGCCGTGCCACCTTGGTGCCATGACCCAGACCCAGCACTTTCCCGCCGAAGACGGCGCCCGCATCGCCTATCGGGACGAAGGAGAGGGCCTACCGCTGCTCTGCCTGGCGGGCCTGACGCGGACCATGGCTGATTTCGACTACCTGGTTCCGCATCTTCCGCCCGCCCGTCTGATCCGGATGGATTATCGGGGGCGGGGGGCCAGCGACTGGACCGGAGCCGCCACCTACACCGTCGCGCAAGAGGCGAAGGACGCTTTGGCGCTACTGGACCATCTGGGCCTGACGCGGGCGGCGATCCTGGGCACCTCGCGCGGGGGGCTGATCGGGATGCTTTTGGGCGCGACCGCGCGCGACCGGGTCATGGGCCTCTGCCTCAACGACATCGGGCCCGAGATCAACCGCGCGGGCCTTGGCCGGATCGGTGACTATGTCGGTCGCAACCCTGCCGGGCGCAGCCATCAGGACTATGCCGAACGCCTGTCGCGCAGCCCGGGCTTCGCGCAGGTCCCGATGTCCCGCTGGCTAGAGGAGGCCCGCCGCCTGTCGGTCGAAACCACGAACGGCCTGCGCATCCCCTATGACCCCGCATTGCGTGAGGCATTTCTTGCGGGCTTCGACGGCCCGCCCGTCGATCTCTGGCCGCTGTTCGACGCGTTGCACGGCCTGCCCCTCGCCCTGATCCGCGGCGCGAACTCGGACCTCATGACAGCCGATACCACGCTAAAAATGCGCACCCGCCGCCCCGACATGGCCTTTGCCGAGGTGCCTGACCGCGCCCACATCCCCTTCCTCGACGAACCCGAAGCCGTGACGCTGATCCGCGCCTTCCTGCAGGACCTGCCATGAACATCGACATGATCGAGGCCGCCGCGTCCCGGATGGCAGGCTATGTGCGCCGCACGCCCTTCCTCAACGCGCCTCTGCTGGACAAGGCCGTTGGCCGCCGCGTCTTCGTCAAGGCCGAATGCCTGCAGGTGACGGGCAGCTTCAAGGCGCGTGGCGGCTGGTCCGCCGTTTCGGCCCTTGATCCTCAGGCCCGCGCCCGTGGCGTCATCGCCTATTCCTCGGGCAACCATGCGCAGGGCGTGGCCTATGCTGCCGCCGCGCATGGCGCGCCTTGCGTCATCCTTATGCCGTCGGACGCGCCGCAGGTGAAGATCGCCAACACCTGCGCCTATGGGGCCGAGGTCGTGCTATACGACCGCGCGACCGAAGACCGCGATGCGCTGGGCGTGCGCTTGGCTGCCGGGCGTGGCCTGACCCTGATAAAGCCCTACGACGATCCCCACGTGATCGCGGGGCAGGGCACCGTGGGTCTGGAGACCGCCGAACAGGCGGTTGAAGCCGGGATCGACAAGGCCCCGGTCTTTGTCTGCTGTGGCGGGGGCGGGCTGTCCTCGGGCATCGCTCTGGCGCTGGAGGCCCGCGCCCCCGGCCTGACCGTGCGTACCAGCGAACCCCAAGGCTTTGACGACATGGCACGGTCGCTCGCCTCGGGCCGGCGAGAACGGAATGCGGCCGCCAGCGGCTCGATCTGCGACGCGATCCTGACCCCAAGCCCGGGAGAGTTGACCTTCCCGATCCTGTCCCGCCTCGCTGGACCGGGCGCGGTGATCACCGACGACCAGGCTCTGCAGGCGATGGCACTGGCCTTCACCCATCTTCGGATCATCCTCGAACCCGGCGGGGCCGCCGCGCTGGCCGCGGCCTGCTTCAGCGAGGACCTCCCCGACACGGTCATCGCCGTCGCGACGGGCGGCAACGTCGACCCTGCGACCTTCGCCACGGCGCTGGACCGCATTGCCTGATGCTCATCTATCTCGATGACCTGCGCCTCAACGCCGAGATTTCCGGCCCCGAAGGCGCGCCTGCCGTGGTCTTCATCCACGCGCTCGGCACCAACCTCTCGATCTGGGATGCGGTCATCGCGCAGCTGCCGCCCCTGCGCATCCTGCGCTACGACCAGCGCGGGCATGGGCGTTCCGATGTGCCGCGCCCGCCCTACACGATGGGCGCGCTGGTCCGCGACGCCGAACGGATCATCGACCATTTCAAGCTGAAGGAAGCCGTCATTGTCGGCCTTTCTGCAGGCGGGATGGTGGCGCAGGGCCTGGCGGTCAAACGGCTGGATCTTGTGCGGGGGCTCGTCCTGTCCAACACCGCCCCCCGCATCTCGACGCCCGAGATCTGGGCGCAGCGGATCGACCTCGTGCGGCACGAAGGTCTTGCCGCCCTTGCGGATGGATCGATGGAACGGATGCTAGGCCGCAACTGGCGCGAAAACCCCGCGATGCCGGCCTTGCGCGCCATGCTTTTGGCCACGAACCCAGACGGCTGGATCGGCATCGCCAGCGCCATCGCCGGCACGGATTTCTACTCGACCACCGCGACGCTGACCCTGCCAACCCTGGCGATCGCCGGATCGCTTGATGCCGCCACCCCGCCCGACATGGTGCGCGAGATGGCCGACCTGATCCGGGGCAGCCGCTTCCAGCTCCTTCGCGCCGCTGGCCACCTGCCGCCCGCCGACCAGCCAGAGGCCTTCGCCGATGCGCTTGTCAGCTTCCTGGCGAGCATCGGCCATGTCTGAATTGATTTTTTCCCACACCAAGTAGTACGGATCGACTTCTTTTAGCCAGAAACTAGCAGAAATCCCACATCTGCTGTCCTGAAAGCCGCTCGATCCCCCTATCCCATCCGCGTCATTTTCTGTCGCATATGAAGGGTCGACTGCCCCGCATCCCCCCTAGCTTTCTCTTCGACAAATATCCCACGGGGGTTCGGGGGTGTGAAACCCCCGCTCTTCGGCCAGCCAGAGGGGACGGCGCATGAAACTCAAGGACCTCGAAATCTTCGTCGTGGCACCTCCCTTCCCCGGCTGGGGCGGCCGCTACTGGATCTTCCCGAAACTCACCACCGACACCGGGATCGTTGGCTATGGCGAATGCTACGCCTCGACCGTCGGACCCAAGGCGATGAAGGCTGTCATCGAAGACGTCTTCGAACGTCACATGGCGAACGAAAACCCGGAAAACATCGAGCTGATGTTCCGCCGCGTCTACTCCTCCGGCTTCACCCAGCGCCCTGACCCCACCGTGATGGGCGCCTTCGCAGGGCTGGAGATCGCCTGCTGGGACATCCTCGGCAAGGCCCGCAACCGCCCGGTCTACGCGCTTCTCGGCGGCAAGATGAACGACCGCATCCGCAGCTACACTTACCTCTACCCCGAACCCGGCAAGGAATCGGCCGAATTCTGGGTTGACCCAGATGCCGCCGCCGAAGCCGCGGTCCGCTTCATGAACATGGGCTTCACCGCCGTCAAATTCGACCCCGCGGGCCCCTACACGATCCGCGGCGGCCATGAACCGGCCATGTCCGACATCACCCGCTCGGTCGCCTTCTGCAAGGCGATCCGCGACGCCGTCGGTGACCGCGTCGACCTCCTCTTCGGTACCCACGGCCAGTTCACCACCCCGGGCGCGATCCGGATGGGACGCGAGCTCGAACCTTACAACCCGCTCTGGTACGAAGAGCCGATCCCGCCCGACAACCTCCTCGAATTCTCCGAGGTCGCCAAATCCGTCCGCGTCCCCCTGGCGACAGGCGAACGCATGACGACCAAGGCCGAATTCGGCACTCTCCTCCGTGCAGGGGGCGTCAAGATCCTGCAGCCTGCGCTCGGAAGGGTCGGTGGCATCTGGGAGGCCAAGAAGATCGCCGCCATGGCCGAGATCTTCAACGCCGAGATGGCCCCGCACCTCTACGCCGGACCCGTCGAATGGGCCGCCAACGTGCATTTCGCCGCCTCGATCCCGAACCTGCTGATCGCCGAAACCATCGAAACCGGCGGGGCCTTCCACCAGAAGCTCATCAAGAACTCGATAAAGTGGGAGGACGGCTACATCATCCCCCCCGAAGCCCCAGGCCTTGGCATCGACTTCGACGAGGATGTCGCCCGCGCCCATCCCTACACGGGAACCGGCCTGCACCTGCAGATGCAGGAAGCGCCCTGCGATTATCGCCACGGCAACCGTTTCGAAGGCGGTGCGCCCAGCTCGAAAACCTGACCAACTGTCCCGCGGATGCGCCGTCCGCGGGGCTCGATGCCCCAAGGACGGCTCCCTGTCTGAAAAATGGCGGGCCCAGAAGGACTCGAACCCTCAACCTCGGACTTAGAAGGTCCTTGCTCTATCCAGTTGAGCTATGAGCCCGCGCCCCCGCCTTTTGCGACACGGGCAAGGATCAGGCAAGCACCTTCGTCATGAAGACCGAGTTCGGGTCGTCCCAATAGCCCTCGAACGGGGGGCATTCCTCGAACCCCGCCCGGGCGTACAGCGCCCGCGCAGCGATGAAGGTGGGCTGGATCCCGGTCTCCAGGCTCAGCCGCGCATAACCGTCCTTCCGCGCCTCGGCCAGCAGGTGGTCCAGCATCGCCTTGGACAACCCGCGCCCCCGCGCCTCGGTCAGGACATGCATCGACTTGATCTCGGCATGGCCAGCGTCGATCCGCTTGTAGGCCCCCATCGCCAAGGGCTGGCCCCCGTCGCGCAGCACAAAGAACCGGATGCCCGGGGCCGCCAGGGCGCCCTTGTCCATCATGTGGATCGACTCGGGCGGAGTGTCGGCATGCATGTCGGCCGTATGGCGCTGGAAGAGAAGCTCCAGGTCGGGGGTCAGCGGGTGTTCTTCGGCGATCTGCATGGTTGTCTCCCTTCGCCCCTTCCTGCCCCGCCCGAGGGCAAGTGACAAGCGGAACCCTGCCAGTTCCGGCATTCCGGACTTCCGCCCCGCCCCGCCCGTGGCATCTTCCCGGGAAGGAGACCGGTATGCGCCAAGTCCTTTTACTCACCCTCTTTCTCGCCTCGCCCCTCGCCGCCGAAACCCGACAGCACGGCAACGTCATCTTCGACATCCCCCAAGGCTGGCACTCCAGCGGCACCCGCGAGGATGGCACCCTGATCCTTCGGTCGGACCTGCCGAACGACGAATGCGAATACTGCGTGATCTACATCACCCCGGGGACCCAGACCGGGGGCCGGGCCGACACCTGGGTTGCGGGTCAGGCCCGCCGCTTCATCGATGCCGACGACAAGCCCGAGATCACCCCCCTGGTCCAGCCCGAGATCACCAATCTGTCCGGCCGCCCCGCCGCGCTTCTGGGTCAGAAGGTCGATACCGACCTGCAGGTCCTGTTCGCGATCCAGCTGTTCGGCCGGATGGAGCTGATCGGGTTTGAGGCCTCGGCTTATGACGAGGCGGACCTGGCCGAAGGCATGAAGGTCTTCGAACGCGACGTCGCCCCCATGGTCGAAGGCGCGCGCTTCGTCAGTGAAGGGGCCGAGCCCCTGCTGCCCGCGCCGGAACCCGGGCCGCTGCAGGGGCTTTATTGGGGCACGTCGACCTCGTGGATGATGCAGCTGGACGGCACCATGCAGATGCAGCTGGACCACCAGTTCCTGGTCTTC
>JBJTSJ010000480.1:0-6885 GCA_046076605.1 Tabrizicola sp. | reverse complement strand
CTCGCTTCGTGCCGCCATGGCAGCAATCGAGGGCAGAATTGGCAAGATGCTGTTCCAGCGTCGGTTTCTTTGGGTGCTGGAATGCTGGCGTGACGACGAGCAGGCGCTGCCGGTCTCGCCGGTCGAAAGCCTGGTCAGCGTGACCCTGGTCGATGCGGCAGGGGCAGAAGTGGTTGTACCCACAACGGCTTACCGCCTGGTCAAGGACCTGCACCGGCCGCGGCTGGCCGGGAAGGGGACCTCGTTGCCGACGATCCCGTCCGAAGGTGCGGTAAAGGTGGTGTTCGACGCCGGGTTCGGCCCGGCCTGGACCGATATTCCGGTGGACCTGCGCCAGGCGGTGCTGCTGTTGGCCGGAGAGTTCTACGAGCACCGGCATGACGATGGCGCGCAAGCCGCCGGGCTGCCCTTCGGCGTGGTGACGCTGATCGAGCGGTGGCGGACGGTGCGGATCCTGGGTGGGGGCAAGAAATGAATGCTCCACATCTGAACCGGGCCTTAGTGCTGGAGGGCGTGGTGCGAACCCCCGACGGTGCGGGCGGCTTCAGCGAAGCCTGGACCGCTCTGGGCACGCTTTGGGCCGAGGTCCTGCCAGGGTCTGGAAGTGATACCCTGGGAGAGGAGCGGATGCTGTCGGCGGTTCCCTACCGGATCACGGTCCGTGGGGCGCCGACCGGGTCTCCGTCCCGCCCGAAGGCTGGACAGCGGTTCCGTGAGGGAACGCGGCTGTTCCTGATCCAGGCGGTGACGGAACGCGACCAGTTCGGCCGCTATCTGACCTGTTTCTCGCGCGAGGAGGTGCCGAAATGAGCTACGGTGCAGCACCCGCCCTGCAGACGGCGGTGTTCCAGCGGCTGTCGACCTGGCCCGCACTGACCGGCGTGTCGATCTACGACGCGGTGCCGCCGAACGTGACCGGGACCTTCGTACTGATCGGCCCGGAGGAGGCGCGCGACCAGTCCGACAAGTCGGGCGCAGGGGCCGAGCACCAGATGGTGATCAGCGTCATCACCGATGCGACGGGCTTTCTGTCGATCAAGACCATTGCCGCCGACATTTCGGACGCGCTGATCGGAGCACCCTTGTCGCTAAGCCGCGGAGCGCTGGTCAGCATGTTCTTCCTGCGGGCAAGCGCCCGCCGGATCGAAGAGGGCGAAACACGGCGGATCGACCTGACCTTCCGGGCGCGGATTCAATTCTGACGCCTTCAGACACCTTTCTAACGGAGAGCGAACATGGCTGTGCAAAGCGGCAAGGATCTGCTGATCAAGATCGACCAGACGGGGGACGGCCAGTTCGTCACCATCGCGGGCCTGCGGGCCACCAGGATCAGCTTCAACACGGAATCGGTCGATGTCACCAGCCTGGAGAGTCAGGGCGGCTGGCGCGAACTTCTGGCCGGGGCAGGGGTCAAATCCGCCCAGATCGCGGGTTCGGGTGTGTTCCGCGACGAGAACACAGATGAACGTGCTCGTCAGGTATTCTTCAATGGGGAAATCCCGGACTTCCAGGTGGTCATCCCGAGTTTCGGGATCATTGAGGGGCCGTTCCAGATCACCTCGATCGAGTATTCGGGCAGCCACAACGATGAGGCGAGCTACGAGTTGGCGATGGCCTCGGCGGGCGCTTTGACCTTCACGGCGCTTTGACATGGCGAACCCCTGGGCAGGCGAGGTTGCAATTGTCCTCGACGGTCAGCGGCATCTGGCGAAGCTGACGCTGGGGGCGTTAGCCGAGCTGGAGGAGGCCTTGGAGACGGGGTCTCTGCTGGATCTGGTGCAACGGTTCGAGGAGCAGCGGTTTTCGACGCGCGACGTGCTGGCCTTGATCGTTGCCGGCTTGCGCGGCGGCGGCTGGGAGGGGCAGGCGTCGGATCTGCTGCGGGTCGAAATCGGGGGCGGGCCGGTCGAGGCGGCGCGGGCAGCTGCCGAACTGCTGGCGAGGGCATTCTCGCTGCCGAGTGAGACATGAGCGGGATCGACTGGCGCGGCCTGATGCAGGCCGGCCTGCACGGGCTGGGGCTGGAGCCGGCGATCTTCTGGCGGCTTACGCCAGTGGAACTGAAAATCATGCTGGGGCGGGAGGGTCTGGTCCCGCCCCTGACACGCGCGCGGCTGGCAGAACTGGCGGCGGCGTTTCCGGATGTGAGGAAGGATCAGGGCGATGGCGGATATCGGAACGATTCAGGAGCAGCTTCAGGCGCTTGAAGCGCAGATGGGCTCTTCCGTGTCGATGGTGGCGGCGTTCGACGGCGAACTGGCCCGGATGCGAGAGACGATGGTCTTTACCGGACGCGAAGTGAACACGTTATCAAGTGGGATCGGCGGTGGCCTGCGGAAAGCGTTCGATGGCCTGGTCTTCGACGGTATGAAGTTGAACGATGCTCTCAAGAGCGTCGGATCGACGATTGTCGACACTGTCTATTCCATCGCGATCAAGCCGGTAACCAACGCCTTTGGCGGATTCCTGGCGCAAGGCGTCGCCGGGCTGATGGGCGGAGGGATGCCCTTTGCCAATGGCGGGACCTTCAGCCAAGGCAAGGTGATGCCTTTCGCCAAGGGCGGTATCGTTGGCGCCCCAACTACCTTCCCGATGCGGGGTGGCATGGGCCTGATGGGCGAAGCCGGACCCGAGGCGATCATGCCGCTTGCCCGTGGTCCGGATGGGCGGCTGGGGGTTCAGTCGGCCGGTGGCCGGGCGGTCAACGTGGTGATGAACATTACTACTCCCGACGTATCGGGCTTCCAGCGTAGTCAAAGCCAAGTGGCCGCCCAAGTCAGCCGCGCGCTATCGCGCGGTCAGCGCAATCGGTGAGGACGAAAAATGGCCTTTCACGAAGTACGCTTCCCCGCAAGTCTGAGCTTCGGTTCCGTCGGCGGACCCGAGCGCAGAACCGAGATCGTCACCTTGGCGAACGGGTTCGAAGAGCGGAACACCCCCTGGCAGCATTCGCGCAGGCGCTATGATGCCGGTCTTGGCCTGCGGTCGCTGAACGATGTCGAGACGCTGATTGCGTTCTTCGAAGCGCGCGCCGGGCAGTTGCACGGGTTTCGCTGGAAGGACTGGTCCGACTACAAGTCCTGCGCGCCTCTGTCGACGCCCACGCCGGAAGATCAACTGATTGGCATAGGCGACGGGGTGAAGACTGTCTTCCAGCTGCAGAAGACCTATCTTTCCGGCCTACAGAGTTACTCCCGCCCGATCACCAAGCCGGTACAGGGTTCGGTGCTGATTGCAGTGGCGGGGGACCCCAAGGTCGAAAGCCTGGAGTTTTCGGTCAACGTCGAAACGGGCGAAGTAACGTTTGTGCTTGCCCCCGATCTGGGCACTCGCGTGACCGCGGGGTTCGAATTCGACGTGCCGGTCCGGTTCGATGCGGATGCGATCCAGACTTCGGTTGCCTCGTTCCAGGCGGGTGAAGTGCCCTCCGTGCCGGTGGTGGAGATCCGGATATGACGCGGGAAGCTCTGCTTGACCATTTGACCACCGGTGCGACAACCGTCTGTCGCGCATGGACCATCACCCGCCGCGACGGGCAGGTGCAGGGATTTACGGATCACGATCGGGAAATCGAGGTCGACGGCGTCGTCTGCCGGGCGGACAGTGGGATGACAGCGCGGGTTCTGCAGCAGACCACCGGACTGTCTGTGGACAATACCGAGGCCTATGGCGCCCTTAGCGCCACATCGATCACCGAGGCCGATCTGATCGCCGGTCGATACGATGGTGCAGAGGTTAGGGCGTTTCTGGTCAACTGGCAGAATTCGGGCGACTTCATAGAGCAGTTCCGGGGCTATCTGGGCGAAGTCACCCGGAGCGCTGGGGCGTTCAAGGCCGAGCTGCGTGGGCTGAGCGAGCGTCTGAACCGACCGCACGGCATGGCTTACACGCCGGGTTGTTCGGCGGTGCTGGGTGACAGCCGGTGTCGCTTTGACCTGGAACAGCCGGGCTACACGGTCGTGGCGTCGGTGGATCAGGTCGAAGGCGATCGGGAATTTGTCTTGGCCGGCATTGCAACCCTGGACGATCGCTGGTTCGAGGGCGGCCGGTTTGAAGTGGTGACCGGCGCCGCCGCAGGTCTGGCTGGCGTGGTGAAGAATGATCGGAAGAATGGCAGCAGTCGCTTGATCGATCTTTGGCAGTCGATCGGTGCCGCAATGGCGGTCGGTGACACGGTCCGCTTGCGGGCCGGATGCGACAAGACTGCAAACACATGCCGGGCGAAGTTCCTGAACTTCCTGAATTTTCGTGGCTTTCCCCACATCCCGGGCGAAGACTGGTTGGCGTCCTATCCGGTTCCGGATCGCGCCTCTCGGGCCGCGACCCGTTTCGGCGGGAGTGGTTCATGACGATCGCTGAACGGGCTTTGGCTGAAGCACGGCAGTGGATAGGGACGCCTTATCAACACCAGGCAAGTGTGAAGGGTGCGGGAACGGACTGCCTTGGCCTGCTTCGCGGTGTCTGGCGGCGACTGTATGGAGAAGAGCCCGAGGCTGTCCCGCCCTACACCGAAGACTGGGCAGAACCAGATAGACGAGAGGTGCTGCTTGCAGCTGCATCCAGATGGCTTGTTGCGAAGCAGTTGCTTCAATCGGCGCCCGGCGATGTTTTGCTGTTCCGGATGCGGGATGGCCGTGTTGCCAAGCACCTTGGCCTGCAATCCCGGACCGGGGCGCATCCGACCTTCATCCATTCCTACACCGGACACGGTGTAATCGAGAGTTCGTTGTCGGTGCCTTGGCAGCGCCGGATCGTGGCTCGGTTCAGTTTTCCAGAAGGAGCCAAGTAAATGGCAACGCTGCTACTCTCCGCCGCTGGTGCCGCGGTTGGTGCCGGCTTCGGCGGAACAGTGCTGGGGCTTTCCGGAGCGGTTATCGGCCGCGCCATCGGCGCGACCATCGGTCGTGCGATCGACCAACGTGTGCTTGGTGCGGGCTCCGAGCCAGTCGATATCGGGCGGCTCGAACGACTACGATTGACGGGGGCCGGAGAGGGTGCCGCGATTGGCCAAATCTGGGGCCGGATGCGTGTCTCAGGCCAAGTCATCTGGGCAACAAACTTCGTCGAGACAGTTCGTCGTCGTCGAACCGGGAAGGGTGCGCCCAAGCCGAAAGTTAACGAGTACAGCTATTCGGTCAGCCTCGCGATCGCACTTTGTGAGGGGGAGATCCTGCGTGTCGGCAGGATTTGGGCAGACGGGAACGAGATTTCCACGCAAGACCTGAATATGCGTGTCTATACGGGCAGTGAGACGCAGCTTGCAGACCCCCTTCTTGAAGCAATCGAAGGCGGTGGTCGAGCACCGGCCTATCGGGGTCTAGCCTATGTAGTGATTGAGGATCTTGAACTGTCGGCTTACGGCAATCGCGTTCCGCAGTTCAGCTTTGAAGTAGTGCGGGCGGCACAAGGACCTGCTGTTTCGGCGTCAGAGACCTTGGATCAAGTGGTGCGGGCTGTTGCCTTGATTCCCGGCACTGGCGAGTACGGGCTGGCAACAACGCCGGTTCATTTTGCCGAAGGGCTTGGGCGGAATCGGACGGCCAATGTCCATTCTCCGTCAGGAAAGACGGATTTTGCCACCAGCCTTGAGCAATTGAACGAAGAGTTGCCTACAGTTGGCGCCGTTTCGCTGGTAGTGTCTTGGTTTGGCGACGACTTGCGGTGTTCGACGTGCACGATCCGCCCCAAGGTTGAACAGACCATATTGGACGGCATTGGTATGCCCTGGCGGTCAGGCGGAATCACGCGCGCCAGTGCATTGGAGGTCCCACGCCTGGCTGGTTCTTCCATTTACGGCGGAACGCCATCCGATGCCTCGGTAGTCCAAGCCATTCGGGCCATGCGCGACGCCGGCAAGGACGTAATGTTCTACCCCTTCATCCTAATGGATCAGTTGCCAGGCAACATTCTGCCTGATCCATGGTCGGACGCGGTTACGCAGCCCGCGTTGCCGTGGAGAGGTCGGATCACCTTGTCGACGGCTCCGGGGCGCCCGGGAACGCCGGATCGCACGGCGGCGGCAGCGGCGGAGGTCGCTACCTTCTTTGGCACTGCACAGCCAGAAGATTTCACGGTCAGCGGCGAGACTGTCTTCTACGCTGGCCCCTCGGAGTGGGGTTTCCGCCGGTTCATCCTCCATTACGCCCATCTTTGCGCGGCGGTGGGCGGTGTGGAGTCATTCTGCATCGGGTCCGAGATGCGGTAGCTGACCCAGATCAGGGGTGCTGCCGATGTGTTCCCGACCGTGACCGCTCTGAAAGCCCTTGCGGCCGATGTAAGGTCGATCCTCGGGCCAAGCGTCAAGATCAGCTATGCTGCAGATTGGTCCGAATACTTCGGTTACCAGGTAGACGACAACGTGTACTTCCACCTCGACCCGCTCTGGGCCGATGCAAACATCGATTTCATCGGCATCGACAACTACATGCCGGTGTCCGATTGGCGCGACGGCGAGGATCACGCAGACGCCCAATTCGGCTCGATCTACAATCTGGACTACCTAAAGGCCAACATCGCCGGAGGCGAAGGCTATGACTGGTACTATGATGGTCCAGAAGGGGCACTAGCCCAACGCCGTTTGCCCATTACGGATGAGTTCTACGGCGAGCCTTGGGTTTTTCGTTACAAGGACATCCGGTCCTGGTGGTCCAATCTGCACCATGAGCGACCGAACGGTGTCCGGTCCCTTTCCCCAACGGCTTGGGTCCCGCAGTCCAAGCCGATCCGTTTCACGGAATACGGCTCTGCAGCGATCGACAAGGGCACCAACCAGCCAAACAAGTTCATCGATCCGAAATCGTCGGAATCCGGACTACCCGCTTGGTCGACGGGAAGGCGGAATGATCTGATCCAGATGCAGTACCTCTTGGCGAATGGATCCTATTG
>JBJTSJ010000479.1:0-5322 GCA_046076605.1 Tabrizicola sp. | reverse complement strand
GCAGGTCATAGCCGATGCCGTCGGCCTTCAGGCCAAACTCCTTGGCGCGGTGCATCAGGTGGAAGACTTCAGCCGAGCGCAGGAGGGCCTTGGTCGGGATGCAGCCCCAGTTCAGACAGATGCCGCCCAGGTGTTCGCGTTCGACGATGGCGACCTTCAGGCCCAGTTGGCTGGCCCGGATGGCGGCGACATAGCCCCCCGGTCCGGCACCGATCACGATCACGTCGAAGCTTTGGGCAGCCATTCTTCCCTCCCTGGAAAAAGTAGTTTGCCATTAAACTATCCGAAAACCCCAAGCAACGCTGGGGTTGCCGTGGCCCTATGCACCGGATGCATGGCTTTTGAGCCTTTCCACCACCGCGCCATAGCCGCCCTGACCGAGATAGGCCTGCTCTTCTGGGCTGCTGGCGCGCCCAAGTGCCGCGTTGCGGGTGGGAAAGCGGCCAAAGCGGGCGATCACTTCCCGGTGGGCCCGGGCATGCAGCGCCATGTCCGGGTCCGATACCAGCCGCTCGGTCATCAGTTGCACTGACAGGGCCTGATCGGCGGGGTCCTCGGAATGTTCGAACGACATGTAGAAGAACTGCCGCTCGGGTTCCGGGGCATTCAGGTCCCAGCCGGCCTCCAGCGCCTTGCGGGCGGCGGCAAGCGCACGGGCATCGGTGGCGAAGGCCAGTGCCGTGCCCCGGTGGATGTTGCGCGGGATCTGGTCGGTCAGGATCAGGTAGGCCAGCGTACCCACGGTGCCGTCGACCCAGTGTTCAAGGCCCCCGTCATGGGCCGCCTGCCACAGATCCTCGAACCGCTCACGACAGAGCGTGTCGATCTCTTCCCCACCCGCATACCAGCCATCCGGGCCGACTTCGTGCAGCCAGAAGTCCAGAAGCTCGATCGGATCGGACATGGGCCCCTCCTTGCGTCAGGCAAAGCCTTGCAGGGATTGGCCGATATCGCAACCGCTGATCGTCAGTCCTTGGCGGCCTCGTCCAGCACCGCCTCGACCGCGAGGGGCGAGGCGCCCGGGGTGACGTTGCGGAAGGCGCCGGTGACGGCGGGCGCGGCGCGGCGGGTCATCCGGTAGACGGCGTAGCCGACCAGCGCGAAGTAAAGGACGCCGATGAACAGGAAAAAGCCCGAGGGGCCGATGCTTTCCATCATCCAGCCGGTGGCGGTGGGACCGAAGACGGCGCCGAAGCCATTCAGGAAGATCAGGCCGGCCGAGGCGCCCGCCATCTGCTCGCGCGGGAGGAAGTCGTTGGTATAGGCAATGAGGAGCGCGTAGACCGGGTTGGTGATCCCGCCCAAGAGCATCGCAACGACGACCAGTGCGGGAAATGGCAGCGGCAGGAAGGCGGCGACGACCATCGTAAGGGCGGCCACGGCGGACAGGCCCATGATCAGCATGCGGCGGTCCATCCGGTCCGAGGCCCAGCCGACGGGATATTGCAGGACCAGGCCACCGACATAGAGCGCGCCGACGAAGATCGAGATCTGGGTGACGGTCAGCCCCTCTTGCGCGCCCCAGACGGCGGCCATGCCGAACATGGCGGAAAAGATGCCTCCGGTCAGCAGCATGCCGACGCAGCCCAGGGGCGAGATGCGGAAGAGGCGGGCGAAGGAGACGCGGCGTGAACTGTCGAACGCCGGGGCGGGCGTGGGGGCGAGGAGGAGGGGCAGGAAGGCCAGCGAGACGAGGACCGAGGGCAGGATGAAAAGTGCAAAGCCAGAGGGGTCAGGCAGGTTCAGAAGGACCTGGGAAGCGATGATCCCGATCATCTGGACGATCATGTAGGCCGACAGCGCCTGGCCCCGGGTATCATTCGAGGCGGTGTTGTTGATCCAGCTTTCCGAGGTGATGTAGATCCCCGAAAAGTAGAAACCTGCAAGAACGCGCAGGGCGGTCCAGACCATCCAGTCGGGGTAGACCGGATAGATCACCAGGATCGCCGAGATGAGCGAGCCAAGGGCCGCAAAGACCCGGATGTTCCCCACCCGCCGGATCATCCGGGGGGCCGCCCAGGAGCCGAACAGGAAACCCAGGAAGTAGGCCGCCATCACATAGGACAGCTGGTAGGTCGAGAACCCCTCGATATTGCCGCGGATGCCCAGAAGCGTGCCCTGGATGCCGTTGCCAACCATCAGGAGCATGACGCCCATCAACAGCGGCCAGGACTGGGTGATGACCTTCAGCATTCTTGGTTCCTGCCGCATACGCGTTTTGGCCTGCCTGCCCGAAGTTCCGCCACAAGGCAAGCCGAGCGCGAAATCTCGGCGGACTGTTTCCACGCGGCGCGAGAATTGTATCGGTTACAGCGGTTGAATATCCGGGGGCACCCCCCACCTAGACGCACAACACAGCAGGTGGAGATGCGCCATGGCCGACCAGGACGACCGGACACCTCGCAGCCGTTTCGATGGCGTTCTGACCGCTGGCGAACTTGCCAAGGCCAGGGCAGACGGCGCGCCCTTGGCCTATTGCCCGTTGCAGCAGGGCTGGGTGCATCATGCGGATCACGAGGACGAGGATACCGCCGCGCCGCTGTCCTGGCAGGTCGGCCGCCTGCCCTTGCACAAGCAGATCGCCGGCACCAGGGTCTATTCGCGGCCAGAGACGCTGACCCTGCGCGTCTGGGTCGAGGACGATCTGCCGATCTACCGTGCCCTGCTCAGCGATCCGGTGTTGTGGTCCTTCATGCTGGAAGAACAGCCCGGCCGCATTGATGACGAGATGGCGCGGTCGCTGATCGCGCTGTCGACCGAAGGCGCGCATCACAAGGTCCGGGTTGCCACTCTGGGTGGACAGCCAATGGGTCAGGTCAGGCTGGAATACGGGGCGACGCCTGACACGGGCGAGCTGAGCTATTGGATCGGCGCGGCCCATCGCGGCAAAGGGCTGGGCCGACAGATGGTGCAGCGGTTTCTGGACCGTCTGGCAGCCCGCAAACCGCAGATCAACCGGATCACCGCACGGGTGCATCCGTTGAACCCTGCATCCTCGCGGTTGCTGTTGGCCTGCGGGTTCCGGCCCTGCGATCGGGCCAGTCTGGCGCTGTCGCCGCGCGGCCGGGACCGCGGCGATTGGCTAGGCTTCGTCCTTCACCGCTGAGGAATCAGAAATGAGCTGTCGCCGTAGCTGAAGAAGCGGTAGCCTTCGCGGATTGCATGGGCGTAGATCGCACGAATGCGGTCCTCGCCCATCAGGGCCGAGACCAGCATCATCAGCGTCGACTTCGGCAGGTGAAAGTTCGTCATCAGCGCGTCGGTCACCCGGAAGCGGTAGCCGGGGTAGATGAAGATGTCGGTCTCGCCCTCCCACGGGTGCAGGGTGCCGTCCGCATCGGCCGCACTTTCGATCAGCCGCAGCGCGGTGGTCCCCACGGGGATCACCTGGCCCTCTGCCCGTTTCGTCGCGTTGATCTCATCCGCCGCGGCGGCAGAGACGCGGCCCCATTCGGCATGCATCTTGTGAGTGGTCACGTCCTCGACCTTGACCGGGAGGAAGGTGCCGGCGCCGACGTGGAGCGTGACTTCGGTGAAGTCAACGCCCTTGGCGGCCAGCGCCTTCAAGAGGTCCTCGTCGAAATGCAGGGATGCCGTAGGGGCTGCTACGGCGCCGGCATGACGGGCGAAGACCGTCTGGTAATCGGTGCGATCCTGGTCATCCGCCGCCCGTTTGGCGGCGATGTAGGGCGGCAGCGGCATCACGCCCGCCTCGGCGAGGGCTGCGTCGAAGTCGTCCCCGGACAGGTCGAATGTGAGCACCAGGTCAGTTTCCGACTTCTCGGCGACCTTGGCCGAAAGCCGGTCGGAAAAGCGGATCACCTCGCCCGGCTGGACCTTGCGCAGCGGCTCGGCCAGTGCGCGCCAGCCGACAGCGCGGGGTTCGAGCAAAGTGATTTCGACATTGGCCACGGCGTCCCCGCGCTGGCGGGTGCCAAACAGGCGCGCGGGCAGGACCTTGGTGTTGTTCAGAACCAGCCGGTCACCGGGGCGGAAGATATCCACCAGATCAAAGACATGCCGGTCACTGATCCGGTCGCCTTCGGCCAGCAGCAGCCGTGCCGATGTGCGGGGCCGGGCGGGGCGCGTCGCAATCAGCTGTTCGGGCAGGTCGAAATCGAAGTCGGCCAGCTTCATCCGCCGGGGGCCCCTTCGGTGTCCTTCAGGTTCGGCGGGCGCTGGCGGAACAGCTCGCGGAACATGCCCGGGGTCAGCACGGACAGCGGGTTGACCGAGACGTTGGGGTCGTCGGTCGTCCCGGTCAGCCGGTAGTTGAAGCCGAAAAGCCCTTCGCCGCGCCGTGTCAGGATCTGTCCCACCCCGTTGACCAGATAGATCGGCGAGATCACCCCCTGCAGGTCGATCCGGCCACTGTCGGTCAGATAGAGGCCCGCGAAGGAAATGCCAAGCGACGCGCCGACCGCCGAGCCCTGCGAAATCTCAACAGCCTTGGGGGTCAGGACAAAGGTCACCTCGCCATTGTTGAAGGCAAGGCCCTCGCCGTTCATCTGTTCCAGAAGGCCCACGACCGACACGGCGGACAAAAGCTCGGCCAGGGCGGGGGCACCTTGCACGCGCATCCGGGTAAAGCTGGCCTTGCCGCTGTATTCGCCTTTGGGCCCGCGGGGGATCAGCGACATGTCGAGGCTGCCTCCCCGCCCCTTGTCGAAGATGCCGGCCGCCGCCATCACAGCCCCCGCATTGTCCGACAGGATGCGGACGGCGCTGCCCATCTGCATCGGAACGACCGTGCCCGAGATCTGGCCGCTGCCGTTGACGCCCGCAACAAAGGTGCCGTTGAACCCACCCTTCGCACCGAACTCACCCTGGAAATCGGTCAGCCTGATGCCGTCAGAGATGCGCAGGGCATCCAGCCGGACAGTCACCGGCCCGCTGTCCCCGCCTTCACCGTCGGGCATCCGGCGCATGTCCAGCGTGCCGCCGGAGACCGCGACATCCAGCGCCGCGCCCTTGCCGCGCCCGGTCAGGGTGACGGGGGCATCCAGCCAGTCGCCTGCGATCACCCGGTCGAATACGGCTTTGTCCAGGCCGCCACCTTCCCGCGTGGTGATCCGGCCCCGCGCCTCCAGACCCGGGGCCTTCAGGGTCAGGCGTTCCACCACGGGTTCGCGCGACAGCCGCGCCTCAAGGTCAAGCGTGGCCTTGCCCTTGGCCGCCTTCGACCAGCCAAGCGCGTCGAGCCGAAGCGCAAGCCCGGTCAGGTTCGAGGTCAGCGTCAGCTGTGGCGGCTGGTCCTTGACCAGCGCCACGTCGATGGCCGCCGGCCCCTCGCCCTTGACCGAGCCGGGCGGCAGGTCGAGC
>JBJTSJ010000478.1:0-13386 GCA_046076605.1 Tabrizicola sp. | reverse complement strand
CCAGCGTCCTGGCCAGCACATCCGCACAGATCGCCGCGATGGAAATCGGCCGTCCCCGCATCGACCCCGAGTTGTCCAGAAGCAAAGTCACCACCGTATCGCGGAACTCGGTGTCCTTCTCCCACTTGAAACTCAGCGGAGTCGTCGGGTTTGCCACCACCCGCGCCAGACGCCCGGCGTCGAGGATGCCCTCTTCCTTGTCGAACTCCCAGCTTCGGTTCTGCTGCGCCTGCAAGCGCCGCTGCAGCTTGTTCGCCAGCCGCGAGACAGCCCCCTTCAAAGGCTCCAGCTGCTGATCCAGATAGGCCCGCAATCGCTCCAGCTCGGCCGGTTCCGCCAGGTCCTCGGCCTTGATTTCCTCATCGAAATCAGTCGTATACACGACGTAGTTCGGGTCCGCGTCGGAATGCGCAGCAGGGGGTGGCGGCTCAAGTGGAGCCTCGCCCTCGGGCAGCTCCGCCTCGTCGCCCTGCTCCATGTCGGCGCTGTCCTCCATCGTGACCTGCGCCTGGGATTGGTCCTGCTGTTCTTCCTGCGACCTTTCCGGCGAAGCCTCCGACTCGTCCGACTCGTCCTGCTCCTCGCCGGCCGAATCCGGAGAATCCTGATCCTCCTCGGCCTGGTCGTCCCCCGCATCCTCGGGCGCGTCCGGGTCATCGCCCAGCTGGTCGCCATAGCCAAGGTCGGCAATCACCTTCCGCGCCAGCCGCGCAAAGGCCGCCTGGTCCGCCAGCACATGGTCCAGGTTCGACAGCGTCTCTCCCGCCTGCTCCTCAACGAAACCGCGCCACAGATCGGCGGCATGCTCCGCCGCCTTCGGCAAGGCGCGGCCCGTCGCCATCTGCCGCACCAGATACCCCGCCGCGACCGGCAGCGGCACCTCGGAGGCTGCCGTCACCTGGCCATACCCCTTCCGGTCCGCCTCGTTGGCGATCGTCGCGTCGATGTTCCCCGCCGTCCCCGGCATGTCGCGGGCGCCCACCGCCTCGCAGCGGGCATTCTCCATCGCCTCATAGATGTCCCGCGCCAGCGGCCCGGTCGGCGCATACTTCGCCGCCACCGCATCGTCGTGATACCGCCGCCGCAGCGCGAAGGCATCCGCTGTCCCGCGCGCGAGCAACACCTCGTCCCGCGTCATCCGGCGGCTGACCTGCGGCAGGCGCACGCCCTCCTTGTTCATGCCGGCCGGGTCGACGGAATAGGTGACCGTCATCTCCGGGTCATCCGCCATCGTGCGGGTGGCCTCGGCCAGGGCCTTCTTGAACGGATCGGCGGGGTTGTCGGTGGGCTTGGTCATGACGAAGATAAAGCACCCCGCCGGGGGCGCGGCAAGCCCGTGGCGCAGGCAGGGGCAGGAAAAACCCACTGTCTGCGCGGGTCATGGCGGGCTAAGCATCCGCAAAAGATGGAGAGACCGATGCGCGCCCTTGCCCTCATGATCCTGACCGCCCTGCCGCTGCGGGCCCAGACGGCCGACCCGCTGCCCGACTTCGACCTTGATAGCGCGATCACTTGCCTCGCCTACAGCGCGGTCGACATCGAACAGAACCCCGACGCCGCCGTCGACAGGGCTGAATGGATGGTGTTCTTCTCTCGCTTGATCGCCGTCAAGTCGACCGACGCCGCCGCCTTCGAGGGCCGTTTCGCCAAGGAAGTGGCCTTCTACCGTGCCCCGAGTTTCGAGGAAGGTGTCCCCGCCACACCCGAAGAGGCCGATGAGATTCTGACCGGCACAGGCAAGATGTGCTGGTTCGAGGCGCTGGCAGCCGAAGGCGGGCCGTTTTCCGAACCCTGACTCACGTGCGCCATTGCACAGAACCGGCGCGGGTGTGTGGAATTGGCAGGTCGGGCCGGACCCACAGATAACAGGGCACCGAATTCAAACCCGAGGAACCTGTCATGGCCAACCCGAAAATCGCGATCATCGTGTCGTCGACCCGCCCGACCCGCTTTGCCGACGTCCCCACCGCCTGGATCAAGGCCCAGGCCGAGGCCCGCGGCGACATCGACGTCGAGGTCGTGGACCTGCGCGACTATCCGCTGCCGTTCTTCGACGAGGTCGCCTCGAACGCCTGGGCTCCCTCGCAGAACCCCGTCGCGCAGAAGTGGCAGAAGAAAGTCGGCGAATTCGACGGCTACATCTTCGTCCTCGCGGAATACAACCGTTCGATCACCGGCGCGCTGAAGAATGCGCTGGACCAGGCTTATGTCGAATGGGCCCGCAAACCCTTCGGTGCCATCGGCTACGGCTCGATGGGTGCGGCGAACGCGCTTGGCCACCTGCAGAACATCGGCGTGGAACTGCAGATGGTCCCCACCCGCAACAACGTTCGCATCGGCGGGTCGGACTTCTTCCGGGTCCACTCGGGCTTCGGCGGTTCGGGCAACCTCGGCGACATCGAGGGCGCGATTGCCCCTGCCGCCAAGGCAATGCTGGATGACGTGGTCTGGTGGGCAAAGGCCACCAAGGCCGCCCGCGGCTGAACCTCAGCTGAGAATCATCGCACGACAGTCTGCGGCCAGGGCTTCGGCTCTGGCCGCTGCCTTTTCCGACACCCGCTGGTCACCCCCGAACCGCGCCTGCGCCAGCAACGCCCGCTGCGCCACCTTGGCGTCGATCCGCCAGGCCATGACCTGCCGCCCCGCACCCTCCGGCATCGAGGCTTCGATCAGCGACACCATCGCATGAAGCTCCTCCGCCGTCCGTTCCGAGGCGGGACCGTCGAACATCCACTGGTCTTCCATGATCGCCGAAAGCCGTCCGGCGCAGACCGCAAACTCTCGCAAGAGGGGATCGGCCGCTCCGGTGGCGGGCAAAGCCCCGAGCACTAGGACGGCCAGAAGAGTTTCCAAACCGCGCGCCATTTCAGCATTGGGCACGCAAAACGGCGCATTTTCAAGGCAGAATGAAAACCTTGGTGAACGGTTTCTAAAGCATCCCGCACCAGTCCGGATGCCGCCCCCCGGAATAGGGCACCACATAGCCGCTGGCGATCATCTGCCGCGCCACATCCCGCCCGCCGACTTCCAGTCGCACCAGCTCGCGCCCATAGCGGTCATGGCCCTGAAACCGCGCCTCAGTGATCGGGCCAGAGCGGAGCACCTGCCGAAGCGCGGCCGTCGCTTCCCGCCCGGCCGCCAGTTCCTCTTGGCAGCGCGGCGAGTAGATTTCAGGGGTGTCAAAGCCCAGAAGCCGCGCTTTGACCTCGCCCGTACTCGGACAGGCCATATGGATCGTGTCGCCGTCAGCCACATAGGTGACGCGGCATCCGGTATCGGCAGTGCTTGGTAAGCCTTGCGGTCTAGGATCGGTCGTTGCCACGCAGCCCGCAAGCCCGGCTGCTGAGAGAACGAGAAGGGCTCGGGCGAACCAAGCCCCCCACATCACTTCATCGCCATCGACGCCGCGCTCTCCGGCAGTTCCTCGGCAAAGCAGCGCTGGTAGAACTCGGCCACGGTCTGGCGTTCCAGCTCGTCGCATTTGTTCAGGAAGGTCAGCCGGAAGGCATAACCCACATTGCGGAAGATCTCGGCGTTCTGCGCCCAGTTCAGGACGGTCCGGGGGCTCATCACCGTCGACAGGTCCCCGTTCATGAAGGCCGTCCGCGTCAGGTCGGCGACCGTCACCATCTGGGAAATCGTCTTGCGGCCCTTCTCGGTATTGTAATGCGGGTTCTTCGCCAGCACGATGGCCGTCTCGGCGTCATGCGACAGATAGTTCAGCGTCGCCACCAGGCTCCAGCGGTCCATCTGCGCCTGGTTGATCTGCTGGACCCCATGATAAAGCCCCGTCGTATCCCCCAGCCCAACCGTGTTCGACGTCGCGAACAGCCGGAAATAGGGATTGGGAGTGATGATCTCGTTCTGGTCCAAAAGCGTCAGCTTGCCGTCATGCTCCAGCACCCTCTGGATGACAAACATCACGTCCGCCCGGCCCGCATCATATTCGTCGAAGACGATCGCCACCGGATTCCGCAGCGCCCAGGGGAGGATCCCCTCGTGGAACTCCGTCACCTGCTTGCCGTTGCGCAGCTTGATCGCGTCCTTGCCGATCAGATCGATCCTGGAAATGTGGCTGTCCAGGTTCACCCGCACGCATGGCCAGTTCAGCCGCGCCGCGACCTGCTCGATATGGGTGGACTTCCCGGTCCCGTGATAGCCTTGGATCATCACCCGCCGGTTATAGGCAAACCCGGCCAGGATCGCCAAAGTGGTATCGGGATCGAACTTGTATGTCGAATCGATCTCGGGCACCCGGTCAGTCCGCTCGGCGAAACCCTTCACACGCATGTCGGTGTCGATCCCGAACACATCGCGGACCGAGATTTCCTCGGTCGGTTTCATCACCTGATCCAGCATCACCAAAGTCCATCCAAAGCTGCGCGCCGCCCGATTGCGGCCCACACGAGCCATCCTTGGAACATATCGCGGGGGGGTTCAAGGGGAAGGGCGGGTCCCGACGAACCCTTCGCGCTTTCCGCCACCCTCAATCCCGGAAGTGGCGGCTGTCCTTCAGCTGGTCCCAGGCCCAGACGACCTCCTGCAGCTGCTCCTCATGGCTGCGGTCGCCGCCGTTCATGTCGGGATGCAGGACCTTGATCAGCCCCTTGTAGACCTTGCGGATCTCGGTCTTCGACATCGTGTCGCGCGCATCGAGGATCTCGATCGCCTTCCGCTCCGTCGGCGGCAGCTTGCGCGTCGCGGTGGACGCCGCGCGCCCTGGGTTCTGCGTCGCCTTCTCGCCCAGAAGGGACATCGGGTCATTCACCCCCAACCGCGCCCAGGCGTTCCCGTCGCCGATCCTGGAGAACGGCTTCGTCTCCCGCTCCCAGACCCGGTCCTTGTCGAGGAACTTCTGGAACTCCTCGTCCGTCGTGCCCTGGAAGAAATTCCACTTCAGGTTGTACTCGCGGATGTGGTCTTTGCAGAACCAGAAGAACTCATCCAGCTGGTCGGGCGATTTCGGTGCCCGGAACGCCGCCTTGTCCTTGCACCCCGGATAGTCGCAGGGCCGGTCCGCTGTCTCGAACGCCCCCGACATGCCGCGCCTGCCAGCGGTCTTCCGCTTCTTCGCCGCCGCGGCGCTGATGTTGAACTCGAAGGGCGGACGACTGGACATGCTCTCGGGGCCTTTCCGACTCGGGCGCATAAGCTTAGGGCTTTTCCCGGAAGTTGGAAGGGCAGGGGACACTGACATGGCCGTGAAGGAAGAGATCGAGGACCGCCTGACCGCCGCCTTCCACCCCTCGGTGCTGGAGGTGGTGAACGAAAGCCATAAGCACGCCGGTCACACGGGCGACGACGGCACGGGCGAGAGTCACTTCCACATCACCATCCGCGCCGAGGCCCTTGCCGCGATGACCCGCGTAGCCCGCCACCGCGCGGTGCAGAAAGCGCTGGGGGATTTGAATCAGCGTGTGCACGCGATCGGGTTGGATGCGGGCTGAGACGCCCATCGCATGCCAATCGCTGTGTGCCCTTTTCACACCTGGTGCAAATGAATGCCGACAAACTTTCGAGAGTGGATTGGTGCAGTAGGATTGACCTGGCTGCACCATGTGCCGATCGGCATTCTCGTCAGCGTTGCTCAAAGAAGTGCACCCGGAAACACCAAATGACCTATTTTCTGCAACGCTTGTCCGTTTTCGTCCTGGCTGCACTTCTTGTCTTTGTTGTCGCGCCACGTCTCCCCGACGTTTGGGCAAGCACGCCAGTTTGGTTCGTTTTGCCTTTTTCATTCGTCATTACTGTGGTTTTCTTGGTCGCCTACGCCGTCACCGAAGCAATTCGTGCAGTGCCGGACATCCGCGCCATTACAGGCAGCATTGCCGCCCGGGACCTTCTTCTCTGTCTGATCTACCTCATCCTGTCCGCAGGTTTCCTGTTCCTTCCCAGACCAACCGGATTTTCCTTCGGCGACAACCTTGGCGAGATCATCAAGGATGGCAGCCTCACCGCCTATGGCTGGAAAGTTCAGGGCCGCACGTTCTTCAATGCAATTGTTCTTGCAATCCTCTTCTGGTTGACTTTCCGGTTGGTGGAGGCACTTCGCAAAAGATACTAGCGCGTTTGCTGGCGTGCCATTCCGTCATGGCCGCGGCAGCCCCGCAAACTTGGCAAGGCTGCGAAAGTAGAATGCGTGAGTTCACGCACCTTCAAGCTGCGTGCGGCCGACGTCTCTCGGCAAACCCTCGCTCTCAAATGCTGGAAGTCGCGCAACCTGGTCACGGTCCCAGGAGCTGATCCGCCTGCTCTCCGGTTTTCCCGCATCCCAGAAGGAAACCCGCCGCGCTCCCCCATCCCTGCCTACGGCTCACAATCGTTAGGACATCCTCGTCAGCCGGGGCCGTCGTCATCCTGAGCCTCTCGCTCGGCCTTCGCACCGACAGCACCTGCCCTTGGGCTGCCGCTGCGGGCTTCGTCAGCGGCATCCCCGCCACGATTCTCACCTGGGTCCACTTCCGCCCCGACTACGCTCGACGGATCGCTCTCGTCGGCCAAGCACTTCCGCATCGTCGCCGATCCATTCGCCCCTACCAAACACTTTCCCTTCCTCAAATATCCTCTGGGGGATTGGGGGGCGAAGCGCCCCCAATGTCCGAGGAGGAGGCGAAGCCCGACGACGAGACAAACGGACTTCGCGCGTCAGCGCTCAATAGGAAAACCGCCCGGATCCGCCCGAAGAACAGGTGTTAAGAAATCCCTAACGTCCGCGACCAACCCATTGATTTCAAACACTCATCAGAGTTTGTCCACCGTGGACACTACCCAGCCTTCACCCGCAGCCGCCAGGCGTGGAGCAGGGGTTCGGTGTACCCCGAAGGCTGCTCCCGCCCCTTGAAGACCAGATCACAGGCCGCCTGGAACGCCGCCCCCTGGAAGGCCGGGGCCATCGGCCGATACAGGGGATCCCCCGCATTCTGCCGGTCTACCACCGCCGCCATCTTCCGCATCGCCTCCATCACCTCGGCCTCGCTGACCACCCCATGATGCAGCCAGTTCGCGATGTGCTGGGCCGAGATCCGGCAGGTCGCCCGGTCCTCCATCAACCCGACATCGTTCACATCCGGCACCTTGGAACAGCCCACCCCCTGGTCGATCCAGCGCACCACATACCCCAGGATCCCCTGCGCGTTGTTTTCGACCTCCCGCACCACCTGCGCGCGGTTCCAGGCCTGGAAGCTTGCCAGCGGGATGTCCAGGATCCCGTCGACATGCGCCCGCCGACCGCCCTTGGCCAGCCGCGCCTGCACCGCGAAGACGTCGACCTTGTGGTAGTGGAGGGCATGCAAGGTGGCGGCGGTGGGCGAGGGCACCCACGCCGTATTCGCCCCCGCGCGGGGATGGGCGATCTTCTCGTCCAGCATCGCCGCCATCAGGTCCGGCATCGCCCACATCCCCTTGCCGATCTGCGCCTTCCCCGACAACCCACACTCCAGCCCGATATCGACATTCAGGTTCTCATAGGCCGTGATCCAGGACTTCCGCTTGATGAAGTCCTTCCGGCTGAACGCCCCCGCTTCCATCGAGGTGTGAATTTCATCCCCGGTCCGATCCAGGAACCCGGTGTTGATGAACGCCACCCGCCCCTTCGCCGCGCGAATGCATTCCTTCAGGTTCACTGAGGTCCGCCGCTCCTCGTCCATGATCCCCAGCTTCACGGTGTTCGCGGGCAGCCCCAGCAGCCCTTCCACCCGTGCCATCACCGCGTCCGCAAAGGCCACTTCCTCCGGCCCATGCATCTTCTGCTTCACCACATAGACCGACCCCATGACCGAGTTCCGCATCCCCTCGGTCTTCCGCAGGTCATGCAGCGCGATTGCCACCGTCACCATCGCGTCCATGAGGCCCTCGGGCACCTCCGACCCATCCGGCAACAGGATCGCCGGATTGGTCATCAGGTGGCCCACGTTCCGGACCCACATCAAAGCCCGACCCTTCAGCGTGAAGGGGCTGCCCGCAGGATCCAGATACTCCCGATCCGCCGCGAGCCGCCGCTCAACCTGACGGCCGCCCTTCTGGAACACCTCCGACAGCGTGCCCTTCATCAGCCCCAGCCAGTTCCGATAGGCCCCGACCTTGTCTTCGGCGTCCACGCAGGCGACGGAATCTTCGCAATCCATGATCGCCGTCAGCGAACTTTCCAGCTGGACATCGGCCAAGAGCGCCTGATCGCGTGATCCAATGAAATGCGCCCGATCGAAGACCAGCTCGACATGCAACCCGTTGTTCCGCAGCAGCACCGAATCCGGCGCCTTCGGGTTGCCCCGATAGCCTGCAAACTTCTCCGGCTGCACCAAGGGGAGGTCGTCCACCAGCAGCGCGCCGTCCTTCACTACATAGCGCCGCACGTCGGCGTGGGACGTCCCGGCAATCGGAAACGCCTCGTCCAGGAACACCCGCGACCGCGCCACGACCCGCGCGCCTCGGCCCCGCTCATACCCGCCGGAGGGGGGCAGGGACCCCATCGCGTCAGTCCCGTAGAGGCAGTCATACAGGCTCCCCCACCGCGCATTCGCCGCGTTCAGCGCGTAGCGGGCGTTCGTCACCGGGACCACCAGTTGCGGACCGGGAACCTTGGCGACCTCGGGGTCGACGTTGGCCGTCTCGATGGTGAAGGCCGGTCCTTCGGGGAGGAGATACCCGACCTCGGCCAGGAAAGCCTTGTAGGCCGCATGGTCATGTGGGTGCCCGCGGCGGGCGATGTGCCAGGCGTCGATCTTCGCCTGCAGGTCATCCCGTTTCGCAAGCAGTGCCCGGTTCTGCGGCGCGAAGTCCGCGAGAAGGCCCGCAAACCCGGACCAGAAGACCCCAGCCTCGATCCCGGTTCCCGGCAGCGCCTCGTCCTCGACAAAACGGGCCAGAACTGCGTCAACCTTCAGCCCCGCACGATCCAGACGCTCGCTCATCCTGTCCTCCATCAGCCCAAAGGGCCATTGTATGCTGTGGCACACAATAGGGCAGGTAGGCCGGCCGGGCAAAGAAAAGCGCGGTGGAATTTCAAGCAGGGCCGAAAATCACTTGTCAGGAAAAACGGAAGATGAAAAACTTTGCCGAGTAGCTAAGTTTTCCTTTCCCCCGGCGCGAGAGAGTGTATAGTTAGCAATATGGCTAAACATGATCCCCATCTTGATCTCCTCTTCCACGCGCTGTCCGACCCGACGCGGCGGATGATGCTCAACCGGCTGGCCCAGGGGTCGGCGGCGGTGACGGAACTGGCGGGGCTTTCTGGCTTTAAACTTCCGACGGTCCTGCGCCACCTTTCGGTCTTGGAGGAGGCGGGGCTTGTCGCCACCCAGAAGGATGGCCGTGTCCGGTCCTGCGCCTTTCAGCCCAAGGCGATGCAGCCGATGACCGACTGGCTGGAAGACCAGCGCAAGCTGTGGGAAGCGCGGCTGGATCGCCTCGACGACTACGTGATGAACCTGATGAAGGAACGCGAGAAATGACCATGACCCCCGACCTTGACCCCGAACTGGACCTCGTCATCATCCGCGAGGTGAACGCCCCGCGCGAGATCCTTTACATGTGCTGGACCACGCCGGAACACTTGGTCCACTGGTTCGTCCCGAAACCGCACAGCGTGTCGAAGTGTGAGTTGGACGTGCGCGTCGGCGGGGCCTGCAACACGACCTTCAACGTCGAAGGCAACGAGATGGAGAACAACGGGGTCTACCTCGAAGTGATCCCCAACGAAAAGCTCGTGTTCACGGATGCTTACAGCGCCGGATGGAAGCCGAAGCCCGACCCCTTTATGACCGCGATCATCCATTTCGAGGATATCGGCGGCGGTCGCACCAGATACACCGCCATCGCCCGCCATCGCAGTCCTGAGACGGCGAAAGCGCACAAGGACATGGGCTTCTACGACGGCTGGGGCACGGTCATCACCCAGCTTGAGGAATATGCCCAAGGCCTGAAGTGATGGGCCGGGACGTGGTGGGCGACCGCTTCGCCACCCTGACCTTCGAGCGACGTGTCGCGGCCCCGGTGGCAACGCTCTATGCCGCCTGGACCTCGCCGGCCGCCCGCGCGGTCTGGGCCTCTCCGGCCCCCGCGGTGACGGTGGAGTTCCTTGAGGCGGATGCCCGGGTCGGGGGCCGCGAAGTCTCGCTCTGCAAGGTCGCGGGGCAAGCGGACCTGCGGGTCGAGGCGGGCTGGCTGGACATGGTGCCAGAGGCGCGGACCGTGGGGTACGAGGTCGTCTCGCGCGAGGGCGTGAACCTATCTGCGGCCCTGGCAACCGCCGAGTTTGTCGCGGACGGCGAAAGCAGCCGGATCACTGTCACGGTCCAGCTTTCGTCACTGGCCGAGGACATGGCAGAGGGCTACCGCCAGGGCTTTGACGCCGGGATCGGGAACCTCGCCGCCGTCGCCGAACGCACCACGCTGTTGCAGCGCATCATCAAGGCCCCGGTCCCGGTCGTCTGGGGCGCCTGGATGAACGCCGAGTCCCTGCCAAAATGGTGGGGGCCGGACGGGTTTTCCTGCCGCACCAGCCGCATTGACCTGCGCGAAGGCGGCGAGTGGGTGTTCGACATGATCGCGCCCGACGGGACGATCTTCCCGAACCACCACAAATACGGCGCGATGGTCCCCGAACAGCGGCTGTCCTACACCCTGCACTGGGGCGAGAACGGGCCGAAACACGCCGATGCCTGGGCGAGTTTCGAGGACATCGGCGGGGCGACGAAGGTCACGCTGGGCATGGTGATGGCGACCGCGAAGGAATACCAGGACGCCAAAGGCTTTGGCGCGGTGGAGCTTGGGTTGCAGACCCTCGGCAAGCTTGCCCGGGCAGTCGGGGCTGCCTAGTTCGTCGGCGCACCGCCTTCGGCCTTGCGACGGGCGACGAAAGCCTCCAGCGCCTCGCGGATACCGGGGTCGAGTGGCGGTTCTTCATAGTTTGCCAGCAGGTCCTTCCAGATCCGGTTGGCCCGGGCCGGGGCTTCCTCGGCCCCCTTGGCCAGCCAGGTCGGGTAGTTGTCCCAGTTCGACAGCATCGGCGGGTGGAAGGCGGTTTCATACATCGCCATCGTCTGCGCCGTGCCGAAGAAATGCCCGCCCACCCCGGCCTCGGCGATGGCGTCCAGGGACAGGGCGTCCTCGGTCACGCTGATCGGTCGGAAGTAGCTTTGCATCATCCCCAGAAGCTCGGCGTCCAGGATCAGCTTCTCGAAACTGGCCGTCAGCCCGCCATGCATCCAGCCCGCCCCGTGGATCACCAGATGCGCCCCGCCCATCAGGCAGCCCCAGAGGGACATCATGGATTCGTAGGCCGCCTGCGCGTCCAAGGCATTCGCCGCCGTGGTGTTCGACGACCGGAACGGTACGCCAATCCGCCGCGCAAGCTGCCCCGCCGCCTGCGCCGCCTTGGCATATTCCGGTGTGCCAAAGGCAGGCGCGCCGGTTTTCATGTCGACGTTTGACGTGAAGCCGCCATACATCACCGGCACCCCCGGCCGCACGATCTGGGTCAGGGCCACGCCGAACATCGCCTCGGCATGCTGCAAGACCAGCGCGCCCGCCAGGCTGACAGGAGCCATCGCTCCTGCCAGCGTGAAGGGCGTCACGATCGCCACCTGCCCATGCTCGGCCAGCGCGATCAGCCCTTGGCTCATCGGGTCGTCCAGTTGGCGGGGAGAGTTCGTGTTGATCACCCCCATCATCATCGGTTGCCGCGCCAGGTCGTCCAGCGACCAGCCCATCAGGATCGCCGCAATCTCGATCCCGTCCATCGTCCGCTCGCGCCCCAGGGCGTTCAGCTGCCAGCTCTTGTCCAGAAGCGTGCATTGCGACAGGTAAAGGTCCAGATGCCGCGTCGCGGCGGGCAGGTCCATCGGCTCCAGCGGCCCGCCGGATTCCTGCTGGATGACGTTCAGGCTTTGGCAGAGGCGCAGGAAGTCCTGCATGTCCTGCAAGGTCCCGTCGCGGCGGCCGCGATCAAGGTCCATCGCATAGGCCGGCCCGCCGACACTGGCGAAGACCATGTCGTTGCCGCCAAAGCGCAGGTCCTTGGCGCGATTGCGGGCGGCGATGGTGAAGGTCCTTGGCACAGAGGCCAGCAGGCCCTCGATCAGCCCGGGGTCGGGATAGACCATCTGCCCGTCCACCCGCGCCCCGGCGCGGCGGAAAAGGTCGATGGCGGTTCCGTTCAGGACCCGCATTCCCTGTTCGGCCAAAAGCTTCAGCGCCGCCTGATGGATCGCCTCGACATGGTCTTCGGACAGCACCCGGATCGGATCATAGAGGCGAGGCACCTGCCCAAAAGGCGGCTGCGGGATCGCGTTCGGGCTGCGGGCCGGACGGCGCTGGCGCATCAGTTGGACCTCAAGGGCGCACGTTCCCGGCGCGGGGGCAGCTCGGGTTCGCCCAAGAGTCGCGCGAAACGGTGGGCTGAATGGACGGCATCGGCGATGGAGGACGGCGCGAGGCAGTCGCCGATCCGGGTGGCGACGATGCCTTGCGTGACCAGTTCGTCCGACAGAGCGCTTTCCGGCACCCTCCCGGTGCACAGGACCAGTGTCCCGCAGGGCAGGGGCTCTTCCCGACCGGTGTAGACGCAAGTGAGCGTCACGACGCCATGGCCCTGCGATTTCAAGGACTTGAGCGGATAGAACCGCACCCCCGCCTCGATCAACCGGGCCTGCAGGAAATCCTGCTCATTCGTCATCACCGTCCAGGACGAGGCCACGGCGGCGGTCGTGACATAGTGGACCTCATGCCCCGCCAAGGCCAGTTTTTCGGCCAGCGCGCCGCCCATGAAATAGTGCTCGTCGTCGTAGATGACGACTGGCCCTGTCACCTTTGCCCCGTCAAAGACATCATCTGGCGTCAAGGCATCTGGCAGCGCCAAGGGCCGGATCGCATAGACGCCCACCGCATCCCGCCGCCACGCCGACCCGGTCGCCAGCACCACATGATCCGCCCCGAACTCCGCCACATCTGCAGCAGTCATCCGGCTGGCTGGGAACAGCTCCACGTTCGCCAGCTTGCCAATCATGTGCAGCCGCCAGTCCCGCACCCGCAACCAGGTCTGCAAGCCCGGCAAGGTCGCCTCCCGCAGAAGCCGCCCGCCGAAGACCTCGCCCGCCTCGGCCAGCGCCACCTCCAGCCCCCGCCGCCCAAGCGTAAGCGCCGCCTCCAGGCCCGCCGGGCCGCCGCCGATCACCAGGGCCTTCTCGCGCTTCGGGAAGACCGCGATCCGCTCCGGGTGCCAGCTGCGCCGCCACTCCTCCCCCATCGTCGGGTTCTGCGTGCAGCGCAGGCCCACGCCTTCGTTGTTCGCTGCCCGGCAAATATTGCAGCCGATGCATTCCCGGATCTCGTCCTCGCGCCCTTCACGGATTTTCGCCGGAAGGAACGGGTCGGCGATGGAAGGCCGTG
>JBJTSJ010000477.1:0-7833 GCA_046076605.1 Tabrizicola sp. | reverse complement strand
CTCGTGCTCGATCATCTCGATCCCGGGCGGCAGGCCCGCTTTCAGGACCGAGGCGTCCTGCGCGAGAAGGCCGAAGGTCCGGTAGGGGCAGGGGATCACCCAGCGGAAGGTGAACCATTTCCGCGCGGCCCAGGCGGCGCGTTCCATGTCCATCGTGTAATGCCCGCCGCAGGACAGGATGCCGATGTCGGGCTGGTGGAACTCGGCCATCCAGGCCATGTCAGCCATGATGTCGGTATCGCCCGAGAGGTAGATCGTGTGGCCTTCCCCGGCGATCATGAAGCCCGCGGCGTCCCCGGCGGGCAGCAGGCCCTTGCCCCCGAAGTCGATCGAGGAGGAATGGACCGCGTGGACCATCGTGACTTTCGCGCCGTTCAGCATCAGCGTGCCGCCCTTGCCGAAGCCCACGGTTTCACAGAGGTCGTTGGCAGTCATCCACTCCGAGACTTCATGGATGCAGTGGACCTTGATCCCTAGCTTCTTCGCCAGCCGTGCAGCGTCCGAGGCATGGTCGCCGTGGGCGTGGGTGAGGAGGATATGGGTCGCCCCGGCCACGGCGTCGTCCTCGCGGCCGGCGGGGAACAGCGGGTTGCCGGTCAGCCAGGGATCGACCAGAAGCACGGCGTCTTCGATTTCGATGCGAAAGCCGGAATGGCCGAGCCAGGTGATCTGCATGACTGTCTCCTTCGGGGGTCAGCGTCGGGATGTAACCTTTCGGTCGAATGTATCCATGACAATCGCAAAGCTGTGACAAGGCGCATGGGCGGGCGGTCTGCCGCCGATGGCCTGTGGCCGGTCCGGCACAGTGGCGCAGAGGAATTGGCCTGCTGGCCGATTTCCCGTGCGCGACTCGCCACGCTTGGCTAGACGGACGGCCTTGCAACCGCATCAGCCAAGGGAGGCGGACCTATGACTGCACACATCCGTCACGGCATTCCCTGTGGACTGACCGCCGGCGCAGGACTGCGAAACTGCGGGCTCAATCGCCCCTGACGCGTCCTGCCGGACCCCCGTGCCAAGCGCCCGCGGTCCGTCCCGTCCCAGAAGCTGAGCACTGACCCCTGGGCCTTCGGTCCCTTCGGGTCATCCCGTTTCCATCCCAGACAGAGGACCGGTCAGGCCGCGCGCCACCGGTGACAATCATGACCCCAATGACTCATTTCGACCGGTCGGCGCTGCGTGGCCGGCTTGACGACATCATCGACACCCATGGTCTTTGGCCGGTGCTGCGGGCCTTGGTGGCCCGGCCCTTTCGCCGGTAAGGGCGCTTGCCGCCGTTGGGGCTGAACGCCCATCTGCGGCGCGACATCGGGCTGGAGCCCTTGGACGAGGGCGGTGCGGGTTGGGACCTGCTCCGGTAGGTGCCTCGCCCCCGCTTCATCCGCTTGCGGGGCGGGGCGGGGGCCGCTAAACGGGGCCAAACCCAAGGGAGTGCCCCATGGCAATCGACATCGACACCGCCCGCAAGGTGGCAAAGCTGGCCCGTATCCGGGTCGAGGAAGCGGACCTGCCGAAGCTGGCGGGTCAGCTGTCCGGCATCCTGGGCTTCATGGAGCAGTTGAACGAGGTCGACGTGACCGGGGTCGAGCCGATGACATCCGTCACGCCGATGCGGCTGAAGCGCCGGAAGGACGAGGTCACGGATGGGAACATCCAGGCGCAGGTCCTGAAGAATGCGCCTGACGCGCGCGAGGGGTTCTTTGCGGTGCCGAAGGTGGTGGAATGACCGAAAAGAAATGGACGATCCGCGGCGTGGGCGATGTCCAGCCAAATGCCTGGACGATCAGCGAGGCAAGGGATTCGCTGCGCAAGGGCGAGATTTCGGCCGTCGACCTGACGATGTCGTGCCTGACGGCAATTGATGCGGGCGATGCGCTGAACGCATTCGTGCACAAGACGCCCGAGATTGCGCTGGAACAGGCGCGGGCGGCGGATGCCAGGCTGAAGGCGGGCGATGCGCCGGCGATGTGCGGGATTCCGTTGGGGATCAAGGACCTGTTCTGCACCAAGGGCGTGCCGTCGCAGGCCGCGTCGAACATCCTGAAGGGGTTCAAGCCGGAGTATGAATCCACAGTCACGTCGAAGCTCTTCGATGCAGGCGCGGTGATGCTGGGCAAGCTGAACATGGACGAGTTCGCGATGGGTTCGTCGAACGAGACCTCGGCCTATGGCAATGCGATCAGTCCATGGCGGCGCAAAGACTCTGACGTGGCGCTGACGCCGGGTGGGTCCTCGGGTGGCTCGGCGGCGGCGGTGGCGGCGGACCTGTGCCTGGCGGCGACGGGGACGGATACTGGGGGGTCGATCCGGCAACCGGCGGCCTTCACCGGGATCGTCGGGATCAAGCCGACCTATGGGCGGGTGTCGCGCTGGGGGATCGTGGCCTTTGCCTCGTCGCTGGACCAGGCGGGGCCGATGACCAAGTCGGTGCGCGATGCGGCGATCATGCTGCAGGCGATGGCGGGGCATGATCCGAAGGATTCGACGTCTGCTGATCTGGCTGTGCCGGATTTCGAGGCGGCGCTGACCGGGGACATCCGGGGCCGGAAGATCGGAATCCCAAAGGAATACTGGCACGTGGGAGAGCGGGGCCTGCCCGGCGATATCCAGCTGCTGTGGGACAACGGCATGGAGATGCTCAAGGATGCCGGGGCCGAGATCGTGGAAGTCTCGTTGCCGCATACCAAGTACGCGCTGCCTGCGTATTACGTGATTGCGCCTGCGGAGGCGTCGTCGAATCTCGCCCGCTATGACGGGGTGCGGTATGGGCACCGGGCGAAGCTTTCGCAGGGCGACGGCATCACCGAGATGTACGAGAAGACCCGGGCCGAAGGCTTCGGGGCCGAGGTGCAGCGGCGGATCATGGTCGGGACCTATGTGCTGTCGGCTGGGTTCTATGACGCCTATTACAACCGTGCGCGGAAGGTCAGGGCGCTGATCAAGCGGGACTTCGAGGCGGTGTTTGAGGGTGGGGTGGATGCGATCCTGACCCCGGCGACTCCGTCGTCCGCGTTTGGTCTGGGCGAGATGGCGGACACGGACCCGGTGAAGATGTATCTGAACGACATTTTCACGGTGACCGTGAACCTGGCGGGGCTGCCGGGGATCTCGGTCCCCGTGGGCTTGGACGCGCAGGGGCTCCCCCTGGGCCTGCAGCTGATCGGGCGGCCCTGGGAGGAAGATGCGTTGCTGAATTGCGCACATGTGTTGGAAAGCCGCGCAGGCTTTGTGGCCAAAGCGGAAAAATGGTGGTAAGGGGCCGCAAAACGAACCCTTCGAGGCAGTGATGAGCCGTACCTTCCTTCCCGCCGCTGGCGCAACCGCCCTTGCGCTGATGCTGGCCGCCTGTACGCCGACGACCACAGATACTGGTCCTGGCGTCGGGTTCCAGAACTACAACAGCTACATCCGTGGCGCGGCCCCGGCCGGTGCTCCGGTCACGATCCCTCCGCCGGGCGGGGCCTTTGACCCGGCTGCGGCTTCGGCGGCGATCGACCGGGCACAGGGCGTGGCGCCGGTCGCAGCGGCCCCGACGACCGTGACGCCGACCCCGTTGCCTGCTGCCGCTGCCGCCACGGACAGCACTGAACGCGCACGCGGTGGAGCTCCGGCGGGGATCAAGGAACAGTCGGGCGAGGTTGCCAGCCACACCGGCATCTCGGACGAGCAGGACTTCAGCGCTGTCTCGGCACGGGAGACGATCGAGAGCGACAAGGAACGCATCGCGCGGAACCGGGCGGAGTATGTCGTGGTCCAGCCTGGCGCGCTGCCGACGCGGCCGGGCGATACCGGGCCGAACATCGTCGAATTCGCGCTGGCCACGACCCATGCCCCCGGCGTGCAGATGTACAAGCGGTCGGGCCTTGGCATCCGTGACGTGAACGCGGCCTGCGGCAAGTATGCCTCGCCCGACCAGGCGCAGCAGGACTTCCTGGCCAAGGGCGGCCCGGACCGTGACCGGATGGGCGTCGATCCGGATGGCGACGGTTTCGCCTGTTCCTGGGACCCGCGCCCGTTCCGCACCGCGCTGCAGTGACCCTGACGCACCCGTCGCCCAACTTTGGCGACCGGCGGGGCAGGCAGGTCGAACTGGTCGTCCTGCATTACACGGCGATGCCCTCCTGTGCCGAGGCGCTGGAGCGGCTGTGTGATCCCGTGGCCGAGGTTTCGGCCCACTACCTGATCGATGCGGACGGCGCGGTCCTGTCCCTGGTTGATGAATGCGCGCGGGCCTGGCATGCCGGTACCGGGAGCTGGCGCTGCGAAGCCGATGTCAATTCGCGGTCCATCGGGATCGAACTGGCGAATACGGGCCGCGAGCCCTTTGCCGAGCCGCAGATGGCGGCGCTGGAGCGGCTGTTGACCGACCTCTTGGCGCGGCATGCCCTGGGTCCTGCAGCGGTCATCGCGCATTCCGACATGGCCCCCGATCGGAAGGGCGACCCGGGGCCACGCTTTGACTGGCGGCGGCTGGCGCTGCAGGGGCTGGCGGTCTGGCCGGACCTGACTGGTGCCCCCCCACCCCATCCCTCCCCCATGCGGGGGGAAGGAGGCGCTGGGCTGGACATGGGCCGCTTCCTGGCCGACCTGCGGGGCTTCGGCTATCCCGAGGCCGCCCCGGAGACCCTTCTGACCGCGTTCCGCCTGCGCTTCCGGCCTTGGGCCAGCGGTGCACTTGACGTGACCGACTGCGCGTTGGCCTCTGGCCTGCGGCGGTTTGCAGTTGACGCACCGCACGCGGGTGCCTAACTGACCCTCGCGCGGAGGGCTGGATGGCCGCGGTCCCGGAAGGGGTCGAGGAAAGTCCGGACTCCCGTTGGCAAGGGTGCCGGGTAACACCCGGCGGGGGCAACCCCAGGGAAAGCGCCACAGAGAAGAGACTTCCGCACTTGTGCGGTAAAGGTGAAACGGTGGGGTAAGAGCCCACCGCGGGACGGGCAACCGGACCGGCACGGCAAGCCCCACCCGGAGCAATGCCAAATAGGGGCCTCGCGCGGGGGCCGGTCCCGGAAACGGGATACCGCCCGCAGGGACGCCAACGCCCGAGAGGCCCGGGTTGGCAGCTTGACCGCCGTGGTAACACGGTTGGCAGAGGAATGGTCATCCAGCCCCGGATCACGGTCCGGGGTGGACAGAATCCGGCTTACAGGCTCTCCGCGCGTTTCATCTTTGGGCACGATTTTTCTGCGAAAACTCGTGCCTCCTGCCTGATGCTTTCCCGGTTGACTCTGCCGCACGCGCGGCTAAAAGGCGGGCTTCAAGGATTTTACCGGGGGATACGGATTCCCCGATGCAGAGGAAACGACCATGGCAAAGCCCGCCACCATCAAGATCCGCCTGAACTCGACCGCGGGCACCGGCCACTTCTATGTGACCAAGAAGAACGCCCGCACGATGACCGAAAAGATGGTCATCAAGAAGTATGACCCCGTCAAGCGGGAGCATGTCGAGTACAAGGAAGGCAAGATCAAGTAAGGTCGCGCCTGACCGCAAGTTTTGGGGGCCGTGTCCGCTGGGGCGCGGCCCTTTTCCATTGCGCAGGTAAGCGCGTGCTGATGTCCGATCTGACCTATGTCATTGACCCGCGCCAAATAACCCGCGCTTGTGGCGACGGAAAGAGGAGCCAAGTCATGGAACGCAATCACCGGGAAGAGCATTATGTCGCGCGCGTGGGCTGGTTGCGCGCGGCGGTGCTTGGCGCAAACGATGGCATCGTCTCGACCGCTTCGCTGATCGTGGGGGTCGCCGCGGCCTCGGGCCGGTCAGAAGTGATGATCGCCGGGGCGGCGGGCCTTGCGGCGGGTGCCCTGTCCATGGCGGCGGGAGAATATGTCAGCGTCTCGTCGCAGTCGGACACAGAGGCTGCGGACATCACGCGCGAGAAGGCCGAGATCGCGGCTGACCCCGCCGAGGAATTGCGCGCACTGGCCGGGATCTACGAGGCGCGAGGCGTCCCGCCGGACCTGGCGCGGCAAGTGGCCGAGGCCTTGCATGCAAAGGACCCGCTGGCAGCGCATGTGCGCGACGAGTTGGGCATCTTCGAGCATACCGAGGCACGGCCCATGGTCGCGGCGGGGGCCTCGGCGCTGACCTTCGCCGTTGGGGCGGCCTTGCCGCTGGCTGCGGCTGCGCTGGCGCCCGAGCCACAGATCGCACTTTGGGTGACGGGACTGTCGCTGGTTTTTCTGGCGCTGCTTGGGGCGGTAGGCGCCAAGGCAGGCGGGGCCGGGGTCGCCCGTGCCGTGATGCGGGTGACCTTCTGGGGTGCCGTCGCGATGGCGGTGACCTGGGCCGTCGGGCGTTTCTTCGGTGCGGTGGTCTAGCCTTTTGGCGCCCAAGCCCCACATCCAGGGCATGGCGCAGACAATCACCCTTCGCACGGCCGTTCCCGCAGACCTGGCCGGGATCGACCGGCTGCTTGGCCGGAGCTACCCGCGGCTGCTGGCGCCGGATTATCCGCCGTCAACGCTTGTGCTGGCCGTGCCGAGGTTTTCCCGGGCCCAGCCAGAGCTTTTGGCCTCGGGCCATTACTTCGTGGCCGAGGACCCGCAGGGCCGGATTCTGGCGGCGGGTGGCTGGTCGCGGCGGAATCCGACGGGCGGTCCAGTGTCGGAAACCATGGGCCATGTTCGCCACGTGGCGACCGATCCCGACGCGGCGCGGCAGGGGCTGGGGCGCCTGGTGATGGCTGGGGTGATCCAGGACGCGCGCGGGGCGGGGATGGTCTGGCTGGATTGCCTTTCGACGCGGACGGCGGTGCCGTTCTACCGGGCGCTGGGCTTCCGGGCGGTTCAGCCGCGGGACCTGGTGTTGGGTCCGGGTATCGGCTTTCCCGTGCTGCGGATGATCCTGGATCTGCGGAGCTGAAACGAAAAGGGCCGGTCTTGCGACCGGCCCTGTCGTCTTTCCCGTCAGCCGGGCTATTCGCGGTTGCCCAGGAACTGCAGCAGGAACATGAACATGTTGATGAAGTCGAGGTAGAGGTTCAGCGCCCCCATGATCGCCGACTTCGCCAACCATTCCTGATCCATCGCCTCAGCATGGGCGATGTAATCGTTCTTGATCCGCTGCGTGTCATAGGCCGTCAGACCTGCGAAGATCAAAAGACCGATGACCGAGATCGCAAATGCCAGCGCCGAGGAGGCGAGGAAGATGTTCACAATCATCGCGACGACAAGACCAATGAGGCCCATCATCAGGAAGGTGCCCATCCCGCTCAGGTCACGCTTGGTGACATAGCCGTAAAGTGACAGGCCCGCGAAGGCGATCGAGGTGATCAGGAAGGTCTGGGCAATCGAGGTGCCAGTGAAGACCTTGAAGATCCACGCGAGCGACAGGCCCATAACGGCGGCGAAGACATAGAAGAACAGCTGCGCGCCCGCAGCCGACAGCTTGTTGATCATCGCGCCGAAGGCGAACACCATCACCAGCGGGGCGAACATGATCACCCAACCGAAGATCGTCATGCCGCCTTCCGGCGTGCGCAGGAAATTCAGAAGGTCCGACGTGCCAACTGCCCATGCGACCCCTGCTGTCACCAGCATGGCCACGGACATCAGCCCGTATACCTTGTTCATATGGGCGCGAAGCCCTTCATCAATTCGAGCACGCGCGCCGGCACCAACGCCAACACTGCGCACCGTTTCATACTGAGCCATTGAAGCCTCCGATGTTGTCCCTAAGGGCAACGCCGGGACTGCCGGCGCACCTTATGGCTGGAATATCAGTATTTGTGCGCAGCATTTCAAGAACCTCGTGGACAAGAAACGCACTGTTTTGGTCGAGAAGTTTACACCTTGGCGATCACCTACTGCCGCCAATGGTCTGGCGCAT
>JBJTSJ010000476.1:0-3253 GCA_046076605.1 Tabrizicola sp. | reverse complement strand
CCACCACTTCGATCACCGCCCCGACCGAGTTGTGCGACAGCCGCAGCGCATCCAGATACTCCGCCCATTCCACCGCCGCTAAGGCATCGGGCACCCAGAAGGGATTCCGCTCGATCTCCTCAGCATCGAACCGGCTGCGGTCGATCCCCTTGACGCCCATCTGCACCATGTAACCCGTGATCTTCAGCCCCGGCACCAGCGCCGCCAGCGCAGCCCGCGCCACGCCGCCCGCTGCAACGCGCGAAGCCGTCTCGCGCGCCGAAGACCGCCCGCCGCCGCGATAGTCACGGATGCCGTACTTCTGGTGATAGGTGATGTCGGCATGCCCCGGCCGGAACGCCCCAGCAATCTCGCCATAGTCCTTCGACCGCTGGTCGGTGTTCTCGATCATTAGCTGGATCGGCGTGCCCGTGGTCCGCCCCTCAAACACGCCCGACAGGATGCGGACCTCGTCCGGTTCCTTGCGCTGCGTGGTGAACTTGCTCTGCCCCGGCTTCCGCTTGTCCAGCCAGGGCTGCAAATCCGCTTCCGACAGCGCCACGTCGGGGGGACAGCCATCCACCGTGCAGCCGATGGCCGGCCCGTGGCTTTCGCCCCAGGTGGTGACGCGGAACAGGTGACCGAAGGTGTTCAGGCTCATGGGTGTATCCTCACTGCCGTTGGGCATACAGGCGGCAAAGCCCCTGCCACAAGCCCCGCACCGACGGAAAATCCGCCGCCCGGCGTGGAAGACTCACGGTTCCGTGAATTTTCTGCCCCGCGAGGGGTTGAAATGTCGCACCTCGGCCCCACCGCAGGCTCTGCGGGCCGGGCCCCTCTGGCGACGCCAATCCTCGTATTGGCCTCGTGATGTCGGACCGCATCGAGATCAACGTGCTCGATGTCATGCCCGGCAACCTGCCCCTGACAAGGCTGACCTCCGACGCACATATGAGAGGTAAACGGGGATGGAATTCCTCTTCTACGAATTCGTCAACAAGCCGCTGTGGCTGTGGTTGATGTTCTTGACCATCGTCATCGCGCTGATGATTTTCGACCTTGGCGTGCTGCACAAGGACGACCACGAGCTTGGCGTCGCCGAAAGCCTGAAGCTGTCCGCCTTCTACATCGCCATCGCCATCGCCTTTGGCGGCTACATCTGGTGGGCGTGGCAGAACGGCACGCTGGTCACCAGTGACGGATCAAACCCCGTCGCCAGCTATTTCCAGGGCTACATCATCGAGAAAGTGCTCTCGATCGACAACGTCTTCGTCATCAGCCTGATCTTCGGCTACTTCGCGATCCCCCGGAAATACCAGTACCGGGCGCTCGTCTGGGGCATCATCGGCGTCATCATCCTGCGCGGCATCATGATCGCTGTGGGCGCCGAGCTGATTTCCAACTATGGCTGGGTGACCCTGGTCTTCGCGGCCTTCCTGGCCTTCACCGGGATCAAGATGCTTGTCGTGCCGGAAGGCGACACCGACATCTCGCAGAACCCGGTCGTGAAGCTGACCGCGAAATACATGAACGTGACCAAGGACCTGCACGGGCAAAAGTTCTTCGTCCGCCAGACGAACCCCGCGACCGGCAAGCTGATGCTGTACGCAACGCCCCTGTTCGTCGCGCTGATCGTCATCAACATCGCCGACCTGATCTTCGCGGTGGACTCGGTGCCCGCGATCTTCCTGATCACCACGGACACCTTCATCGTCTACACCGCGAACATCATGGCGATCCTTGGCCTCCGCGCGCTCTACTTCGCGCTGGCAGCGCTGGTGCACCGCTTCCACTACCTGAAGTATGCGCTGGCCGTGGTGCTGATCTTCATCGGGCTCAAAGGGTTCTACAGCTACTTCTTCGGCAAGTTCGACCCCTACCTGTCGCTGGCAATCACCATCGGCATCATCGCGGCCGGCATCTTCTATTCGCTGTGGAAGACGCGCGGCAACGATGGCGACCACGGGAGCGAGGTGAAGGCGGCCGAATAAGGCCGCCGGTTTGAGGCAGGCAAAGCAGTGGCGCCCGTCCCGTGTGTCCTCACGGGGCGGGCGTTCCTATTCCGCGCCCTGCGTGATCTGCGTGGTGACGTCGTGCCCCTCGGGCACACCCGCGATGCGCAAGACCGAAAGGCCCAGCGTCACGTCCACCGTCCCATCCGACCGCCGCGTGATGGTGGGGGCCTTCGGCCAGGCGGTCAGCTCATAGACCTGCTCGACCTGCCACTGGCTGACATGAGTCACCCCGCCATAGGCCAGCACGAAAACCACCGCCCCCGGCCCCGGATCGATCAGGTTGACCCCTGTCCCCGCATGCACCGTGTCGTTGTCGCCGCCCAGATGCACCCGATTCCGCCCCGGCCCGGTATGCAACACCGATGACCCGTCACCGTCGAAGATATGGTCGTTGCCATGCCCGCCGAAGATCCGGTTCCTTCCGCCGGTCCCCATGATCGTGTCATCGCCCGTACCGCCGTCCAGCAAGTCGCGCCCGCCGCCGCCGATCAGCCGGTCGTTCCCCGCCCCGCCATAGAAGAAATGCCGGGTCCCGTCGTGTAGCGTGATCGCCTTCAGCAGATCATCCCCCTCGCCGCCGTAGAAGGTCGCACCGCCATACTTCGGCCCGATCATCACGTCGTTCCCTCGTGAGCCGCGGACATCCACCATCACCCGTTCCGTCGTCTCAAAGGTGATCGGGCTGTCGGGATGCGCCACGATCCGCAACACCCGCCCAGCCCGGTCAGCCGCCGTGGCGTTTTCGTTTCGGGCCAGGACCGTGGCGATACGGATGTTCTCGACGTTCATCGGGCAGTGCAGCACATAGTTGTCCGGCCCGCCCAGATACCACAGCGTGTCATTGCCGCCGTCCTTCGTCTCGCGGATCTTCTCCGCCTCGGCGCCATAGACCCAATAGTTGTCGTTGCCGCGCCGCCCCTCCAGCACCACCGACCCGTCCACCGCCATCATCGCGTTGACCCCGTCCGCCGGGTTCTCGAACCCGCGCAGGTCCAGCCCCAGCTCCAGTGCACCCTTCACCAGCTCGCCCCGCAGCACGTCCATCGGAGCGGTGGCAATCAGATTCTCCGTCTCACCGGGGTCGGCCACCACGTCGTAGACATGCTCCTCGCCGTTCGGATAGCGGAAATAGCGGAACTGCCGGTAGCCTTCGATGGACGGCCGCACTGACAGCGTCCCGAAGACCGAGGTGATGGGCGACTTCGTCTCGTCGAACGTCCCAAAACTCGGGTCGACCAGAGGCAAGAGGCTTTGCCCCG